>CAZXWJ010000168.1:0-9132 GCA_964644375.1 uncultured Desulfobacteraceae bacterium
CTCCTCGGCCAGGTCGTCCCGGCCGTGCATGAACAGGATGCTCCCGCAACAAAGGCCCGTTTCCCTGTCATAGGCGCGAGGCGCCCGCTCGGCGCCGATGAGCGCGAAGATATCGTCCACAAACCGTTGTGTTTCCGGGATCAGTCTGTTCGAGCAGGGTCTCTGATAGGCCACTTTTTTATTGAGGGGGCTGATTTTATCCCCCAGCGTCCTGAGCCGTTCGGCGAGAAAATCATAGAGATGAATGGGGCGAAAGGGGACCTCCACGCCGTAGGCCCCAGCCCAGTTAGTAAAGCCAGCATAGCACTCGTCATGGAAGCAGACAAGTTCATCGAGACCGTTTTTGTCGAGATTCTGTTGGATGTTGTCGATCACCCGGGGCAGCCGTTCTTTGATCAATGACATCCTGGCAAAGTGCAGGTAGACGAGATTACAAAAAAAATCCCTTCCCAGAAAGGAACTTACCCCTTCAAAGACATCCCCCTGAATCCTCTCCTCCATGTCCGGGAAAAGGCACAGGGATACGGCCGGAGATTCCAGGGGTTCGGCCGGTTCGGTGTCTCCTTTCAGAGAATACCATTTGATCTGCTGGTGGGTAATGGGCCTTGGGGCCGTGTACATCCCTCTTTTTTCCTGAAGCTCCACAATCTGAAAAAAAGGATGGTTATTGTTCGGGCAGTATTCTTCACAGGCATAGCAGGTAGCACATTCGTGAAGAACAAAAGAATCCTCCCCCCGTAGGATCTTCATCTTCTCCCTCTTTGCTGCATCAAGATCAAGGTCCAGATATTGGCATCGGACCAGGCAATCCAGTGTTTCACAATTCAGACAGAGATTTCTGTCAAAAACAAGATCCCGCATCACCGCGTCCCCTTCCCTATTCCTTGTGTTGAGAGATCATGGGCCGACCGGGTCAAAAGGTCGTCGGCCAGTTGGCAAGATGCCGTTGGCTCATCCATTTGTCCTTGGCATCCCGAACAACCCTGAGCACTTTGATCAGATAATGCCTCGTGTCCCTGGGATCTATAATGTCCTGGATGGAATAGGCACCGGCCGCCGGGTAGGGGGAACTGTCCCCGATCATCTTCTCCACCTCTTTTTCCCGTTCATCCTCGGGCAGGTTTCCATAGACCACATCCGCGGCGATCAGGGGATCCATGAATCCGATCTCCGCGGTGGGCCAGGCCGCGATGAAATCGGGTCCCCCGCCCATACCGCACATGTTCACGGTCACCTGGCCATAGGTCTTCCGAATAACAATGGTGATTTTGGGCACGGTCACCTGATACAGGCACTGAAGGGCATTGACCACCTTGCCCCCCACCTTCTTGATCTCCCCCTCCTTCCCGACCATATGACCCGGCGTGTCATGCAAAAAAACGAGGGGGATATTGTAGGAATCACAGAGACAAAGAAAGCTCATCATCTTGTCCAGGGCATCCGTATCCGTGGCGCCCATGTTCACGATGGGATTGTTGGCCACGATCCCCACCGCTTCCCCGTTGATCCGGGCAAGGGTCGTAATCAGCATCCGGGCGAATTCCGGCTTCAATTCAAAATGTTCACCCCCGTCTACGATGCACTCCACAATGCCGTGCATATCGTAGACCCTTTTTCGGTCTTCGGGGAGCACCTTCAGGATACGGGCCATCCTCTCATCCGACCCCTTCGGGACGGGTCTTGCGGGGGGCAGTTCACCATGATGGTTGGGCATGTAGTCCAGGTACCGCCGAATGACATGCCAGCACTCCGCCTCATCCTCGGCCACTTTGTCGGCGATTCCCGTAATCTTCGAATGGACCTCCCAGCCCCCCATTTCCTCACCCGTGTAGGTCTGTCCGATGGCCCGGCCCAAGGCGCGGGGCCCGGAGACCGCGATGGCGCTCCCCTTGACCTGGACCACGAAATCCGCCAGGTTGGCCTGAAAGTCGGCCACCCCGTAGCACTCCCCCAGGGCCGCAAAGATAAAAGGCTGGGTACGGAAATGGGTATATTCCGTCCTGAGGCCGTCCAGCTCGTAACCGGTAAGCGCACAGACCTCCTTTGACCCCTGGCAATCCGGCATTCGCGCTCCTCCCGCTTCACCCAAGAATATCAGGGGAACCTTGACCTTTTCCTTCACCTGTTTTTTGAAGGTGAGGAGTTTCTTCAGGTTGACCTTGGCATTGGTGGAGGCAAGGACCGTAAAATCGTTGGCGATCACCGCCACCCTCCTGCCGTCGATCATCCCGTATCCGCATATAAGGCTGTCCGCCGGGGTCCGGTCCTCCGCTCCCGGAAAATCCGAGTGGGCAAAGAGGCCCATCTCCATGAAAGATTCAGGATCCAGGAGCCGATCAATTCGCTCCCTGGCGGTAAGCCATCCCCTGTCATGCTGGCGTTTGACCTTTTCGGGGCCTCCCATCTGGAGGAACTTATCGCGTCTGCCTTTCAGTTCCTTTAAAAACCCATCTATTTTCGTCATGGTGTCAACCTGTTCACATTCTAAATATCCCGATTTCAGGCATGATGTGCAAATTAGGCGCTGGAGTTAGCTTTGTTTCCCAAAACCCTCCCGCAACTCCAGGAGTCGAAATATCATTTTTCCTTCCATTGTGGCTTCCGCTTGTTCAAAAAGGCATCGATCCCTTCCATGGCATCCTCGGTCACACAAAGGGCCGAAAAGACTTCGTTGCTGTATGCCAGGCCCTTGGCATATTCCAGATCCGACATGCCATAGAAGGCCTCTTTCCCCATCTGGAGGGCAAGGGGGCTCTTCCGGGCCAGCTTGTCGGCCAGGGCCATGGTCTCGGCCTCCAGTTGATCAGCCGGCACGACCCTGTTGACGAGTCCCCACTGTTCCGCAACCCCGGCATCGATCATATCCCCGGTCAGGAGCATCTCCAGGGCCCGCTTTCGCCCTAGGGAACGGGAAAGAGGGACGGCCGGTCCCATGCAGAAAAGCCCCACATTGATGGCCGTGGTCCCGATCTGGGTCCCCTCGGCCACAACGGCCAGATCGCAGGCCGCAATCAGGCCGGCCCCGTTGGCGACGGCATAACCGTGGGCGGAGGCGATCACCGGTTTTTTCATCTCCGCAATCACCTGGATCATGCCCTCCATCAGGGCCGACAATTTTCTGTATTCCTGCAAAGACTTACCTTTCATTTCAGAAACGTCGATGCCCGTGCAAAAGGCCTTCCCGGCCCCGTTGATCACAACAACCCGAATCATCCTGTCCGTTTCGAGTTCCAGAAGTCCCCGGCTCAGTTCCCGGGCAAGAGAAACATTAAAGGTATTGAAGGCCTCCGGACGGTTCAGAGTAATGATACCAATGTGTTCTTTCTTCTCAAGGATGATACTTTTATAGGTCATAATTTCCTCCTCCGCTCTTTGTGAGATCACGATTCCCAGTTAATAGAAATACATTCAGCCCACCCTTATGCCTTTCAACTGTAAAAACGCCCCGTTCATGGGCGCTCTCAAAGCGGGACCTGACATATCCGTCTTGCATGAAGATAATGCTCGGTAAAAAAAGCCCCGTCATCTCCGGGGGCGGCTATGGGGGTAATCAGACAGGGATCCCCCTGGTCGACCGCAAAGATATCCGACACGATACATACAGGATTGCCTCGTTCATATCCGGAAGATAAAGTTTGGTGAAATACGCTCATTCAATCTGCGGCTCACGGGTTACCTGAATCCTGAAAAATCCCGAAAGACCTCGATGGAAGTGTATACGCGTGGTGCCTTGCAGAGAGTATGGTTTATTTCATCTCCTGTCAAATCGATCTCAACTTCGGGGGACAAAAACAGGCCATTTAGCGGCTTGGTTTCATGGGTTCCCGTCTTCGCCGCACTTCCGAATACCCCAAGGTTTCCAATGAAAAATAATTGTACTGGGACGGCGATTTTTGGTATTTTGGATGGCAATGACTCTATAGATGAGGTGTAAAACCATGAATGCGGGCATGGACAGGATAGCAACAGCGGTTAAAACGGCACAGGGCGGGACGGAGTTGAACACCCTCTTGAAACGGAACAGGGAGGCCCTTGAAAAAAATACCGACAAAACCTGTAAACGCTGTGGCAACTGCTGCAGGACCTTTCTTTTTGCCTATATCACTGATGAAGACATGGTTAGGTGGAAACAGGAGGGCCGGGAAGATATCCTCCACATCCTCAAAAATGCAGCGCCTGTTTGGGCCGGCGATCGGCTCATATCCTCGAGAACCGGGCAACCCCTCATTTCCTGCCCCTTTCTCACATGGGACGGGACACTGACCACCTGCACGATCCACGAAACCAGGCCCCGAGTATGCAGGGAGTACATCCCGGGGTCCAATGAACTCTGCCCCCAATTCAGTCGCAGGCCCTCACAAGAGGAGACTTGAAACAGGATGACGCACACGAGCGAGACACTCATCACCCTTGGAATTTTGTTTCTTCTCGGCCTGTTGACGGATACTCTGGGCCGTCGGACCCGTTTGCCGAGGGTGACCCTGCTTCTCGTCCTGGGCTTTTTTATTGGTCCCTTCGGGCTGGCATTCCTCTCACCGGCCGAGGGCGAGTGGTATGTGGTGGCGACCAACATGGCCCTGGTCATGATCGGGTTTCTTCTGGGTGAAAAATTCACCCTCCCGTTCCTGCGCCGCCACGGCAGATATGTCCTCTGGCTGTCCATGGCGGAGGTGGTGGCCACCGCCCTCGCCGTGTTGGTGGGATTATTGCTCTTAGGGGTCGAACCGGATGTGGCCCTGCTCCTTGCGGGTATCGCCCCTGCCACGGACCCGGCGGCGGTGACCGATGTGGTTCAGGAGACAAAGGCGGACGGTGTCTTTACCCGCACCCTGCTGGGCGTGGTTGCAGTGGATGATGCCTGGGGTTTGATCGTTTTCAGTTTGATGCTCACGGCCGTAAACCTCCTGGGCGGTGAGGGCGGCAGCCTTGCGCATCTTCTCACCGGCGCCTGGGAGTTGGGCGGCGCAGTCCTTATCGGCATGGCCCTGGGTATACCCATGGCCTTTCTTACCGGGCGCATTCAACCCGGCGAGCCCACGCTTGTGGAGGCCCTGGGCATGGTCTTTCTGTGCGGCGGAATCGCCATGTGGCTGCAGGTTTCCTTTCTCCTGGCCGCGATGGTCATGGGCTGCAGCGTAGCCAACCTGGCACACCACCATACCCGCCCCTTTCATGCCGTCGAGGGCATTGAATGGCCCTTTATGGTCCTCTTTTTCCTCCTGGCCGGCGCCTCCCTGGATGCTGCAGTGCTCACCAGGATCGGTTTCATCGGACTTGGCTACGTCATCTTCCGCATTATCGGACGCTTTCTCGGGGCCTGGACCGGGGGTATGATGGCCCACGCAGAGCCCCTTTTTAAAAAATGGATGGGAATGGCCCTGATGCCCCAGGCGGGGGTCGCCCTGGGGATGGCCCTTATCGCGGTGCAGCGCCGACCCGATCTCAGCGAGATCATTCTTCCAATCGTGATTGCATCAACCGTATTCTTTGAGCTCATCGGCCCTGTTATGACACGCCTTTCCCTGGTCCGGGCGAAGGAGATCAAGGGATAGGACCCCTTTTCCCGGGATTTGATAGGCTCATCCTGACATGAAAAATTTTTCACCTTTCCCTTGCATATCATCGGAAATAAAGATAAAGATAAGGATATCCAGCACATCATATCTTTTCAATTTCGGCACTAGTTTACCCTTTTGAAAAGTGATTATTCTGATCCATCCATAGCTGAATGCGTTTCGAAAAGCTAGAAAGTTATCCTTTTTATCGCTTGAAAACCCTTCAGAGTCCGATGGGGGCGAAGATGACCATCAAAAAAATTGCCTGTTGTATAGATTTTTCGGAAAATGCCGCCAGGGCCTTTGATCGGGCACTTGAAATGGCCGAAAAATTCCAGGCCAAACTTTATGTGGTTCACGTCCTGCCCCCTGTTGTCAATCCGGTGCTGGCGGACATGGATCTCACCTGGCCCGATGCACCAAAAAAATCTCTGATCCTCAAGGTGGAAGAGAGGATTGAACGGGAATACGGGGGCAGGATTGGGGGCAGTGTCCATTCCGAGCTGGTGGTCCTCGACGGCCATGTCTCTTCCGAAATCCTGAAATTTCTTGAAGAAAGTGAAATGGATCTTGTGGTGGTCGGTTCCTATGGGGCCACAGGCATGGGCCTGGTCGTGTTCGGCAGCGTGGCCAACCGCGTGTCTCATAAGGCACCATGCTCGGTCATGATCGTCAGGTAATTTCCATCCCGAAATCATCCTTTTTCAAAAAATCAATTTACAGGCACAGTTTTTTATCATCCTATTAATCTTATAAAGGAGGACGTTTAAAAATGGAAATCAAAATATTGGGCGTTGTCGGGGCCGGACAGATGGGGGCCGGCATCGCGCAGGTGGCGGCCGCAAACGGGCTGTCCGTGCTGATGAACGACATCCGTGACGAGTTTGTGGAAAGGGGTTTTTCCGCCATTGAAACCAGCCTGGGACGTTTGGTCAAAAAGGGCAAGATCAACGAAGAAGACCAGAAGACCATTCTCACAAGGATCGAGGGCACAACCGCCATCAGCGACATGGCCAAGGCCGACTTTGTGGTCGAAGCGGCAACTGAAAATGAGGATCTGAAGCTCAAGATTTTTCGGGATCTCGACGAGGCCTGTAAAGAAGGGGTCATCCTTGCCAGTAACACCTCATCCATATCCATCACCAAGATCGCCGGGGTCACCGGGAGACCGGACAAAATCATAGGCATGCACTTCATGAATCCCGTTCCCGTGATGAAACACGTCGAAGTGATCAAAGGTCTGGCGACTTCGGACGAAACCCTTGAAACGACAAACGATCTGGCCAAAAAGGTGGGGAAAATCGCCGTGCCTGCGAATGATTCTCCCGGTTTTATCGTCAACCGCATCCTGATTCCCATGATCAACGAGGCCATTTACGCCCTTTACGAGGGTGTGGGAACGGCACCGGACATTGACGAAAACATGAAACTGGGTGCGAATCATCCCATGGGGCCGCTGGCTCTGGCCGATCTCATCGGCCTGGACACCTGCCTGGCCATCATGAAGGTGCTCCATGCCGGGCTCGGGGATTCAAAATACCGTCCCTGTCCTTTGCTCATCAAGTATGTTGATGCGGGTTGGGTCGGAAGGAAGAGCGGGAAAGGCTTCTACGATTACCAGGGTTAGCCCGAATCCATTGCCTAAGTTGTATCTCATGCCTGGAATCAGAACATTGGGGTTAGGGAATATTATTTGTCCGTATAACAGTTCCGTGTTATTTTAAAGTGTATTTCAATCCTTATGGAGCACATATCATGGCAAAGATACTGATTGTCGACGACGAGGAGCATATCCGGTTTCTTTATTCAGAGGAGTTGACCGAGGCCGGCTACGAAGTCATTACGGCGGAAAGCGGATACAAACTGCTTGAAAAAATCGAAGCGGAAAAGCCGGACCTCATCGTCCTGGATATCAAGATGGTCGATTATAACGGATTGGATCTTCTTCAGGATATTCGAAATAGGTTCTATGATTTGCCTGTTGTGCTCTGTACGGCCTATGACACCTTCAAGGAGGACATGAAATCCATCGCTGCAGACTTCTACGTCATCAAGTCCTTTGATCTGACGGAACTGAGGAACAAGATCGCCATGGCCCTGGAAGCCGGCCCAACGGCGAAATGACCCCTTGATCTTTAAAAGGATAAGCAGAAACCCGCTTCGGCGGGTTTTTTTATTTGTGGTACTTCTCCCCCCTCATAATCGTAAAGGCCCGGTAAAGCTGTTCAAGAAAAATCAACCGCGTCATTTCATGCGTCAGCGTAAGTTTGGAGAGTGACACGACTTCATGGGCACTTGTCAGGATATCTTTAGACAGACCCAAGGGTCCCCCGATGACAAAGCAGACCCATCCCCCCACTTCAATGGACAATCGCTCCAACCAACCGGCAAGGCCTTTCGAATCACGGGCACGTCCCGACCGGTCAAGGGCGACCAGATAGTCCCGCGGCGTCACCTTTCGGGTCAGGGCCTTACCCTCTAGGTCAAGGATATTCGGCTCCGGTCGGCCTTTCTTGATCTTGACGGGTTTGACCTCCTCCCATTCAACCTGGGCGTAATTTTTGAGCCGATCGAGATAGAGGGTCTCCCCCTCTCTGAGATAACCGGCCCTGGTTCGGTCAACAACGATCAGTCTAATCCTGAGCATGGTTCGATGCATCAGGAGAGGCGGCCAGGCTCTCGGAGAGAGACTTGACGGCCATATCGATTTGGACCTCGGCAAGACGGTAGTGGTAGGTCGTTCTTCCAAAGGGATCAATAATCTCTTCAGCGCCCGGCACCACTGCGGTGTATTTCAAAAGAAGCGCAACCTTGTCTTTGATCTCGGGCCAGGATTCCTCGATCATACGCACGTGTTCCTTTTCCATGACCAGGATCAGGTCCGCCCATTCGGCCTCCTGTTCGGTCATCCGCCTGGCCTCATGGTTGGGGATGGGAATTCCCCTTTCTTCAAGATACTCGATCATCAGGGGATCCGGAGGACTCCCCGAATAGGCATGGAGACCTGCTGAGGCGACGGTCACCTTTTTCAACTTCCGGGCGCGTATTTCCTCTCGCATCAGCACTTCTGCCAAAAAACTTCTGCTGACATTTCCGGTACACACAAATAAAATATTCATCGGTTTCCGATACTTGGTGCTCATAATTGAATCAACCGTATTCAGCCAAGACCTGCGATGTTTCAAAAGCTACAACGCATGCGCTATGCGTTACTTCTTTTCAAGGTCCAGGATTCGAGCGATTTCAGCGGCCATACCCTGGACGAACCGGTCCAGATCCTTCCCCTCAAGCGGTTTGCCGGATTCGGGAAACTTTCTGATGGTTTCGGGTCTTACCAGCATGGGGGCATTAGTCAATTCCGATCTCGGCGTGACGCCGAATTCGGGAGGAAATGTGTCATTGAAATACATTTCCTGGAAACCCATAAATTTCAGCATATGGGCCGTCGAATCAAGGATGCCCGTTTCCCCTTTTCGGACAAGCCCCTCATCAACCGCCTTTTTGAACCCGGCCATGGATTCTCCGCCCTGCGTGCAGGCAATGTTCCCGTTTCGATTGGCCGTGATCATGGCATCCA
>CAZXWJ010000169.1:0-9117 GCA_964644375.1 uncultured Desulfobacteraceae bacterium
AGGGATGTAACAGGAGACATCCACGAACGCACACTTTTCCTTGCATGAGGGGCACTCCTCCGGCGGTTTTTCGGCCTTCAAGGTGTACCCGCATTTGCTGCATTTCCAGTCCGACATGGTCCGACTCCTTCCCCCCTCATCCCTCCTCGGACGGGGCAGATGCTGTAACCGTCCTCTGGCCCAATTCCCGATCAAGCATGAACAACCCACCGCTTTCATCCCCCATGAGCTTGATCTTCCGAACCACGTCGTAGGCGCTTTCCTCTTCTTCAACCTGCTCGGAAACGAACCACTGGAGGAAGATATGTGTGGCGTGGTCTCGTTCCTCCATGGACAAGTCGACGAGACGGTTGATCAGGCCTGTAACCTTTTGCTCATGCCCATAGACGGCCTCAAAGGCCACCAGAACGGAATCCCAGGAGGTGGGGGGCGCCTCGATAGGTTTCAGGGTCACCCTCCCGCCCCTCTCATTAATGAAATCATAGAACTTCATGGCATGGGCGAGTTCTTCCCGTGCCTGAACGCGCATCCAATTGGCAAATCCGCCAAGGCTCTCGCTCTGAAAATAAGCAGACATGGAGAGGTAGAGATATGCGGAATACATTTCCGCATTGAGCTGCTCATTGAGAGCCGTTTCCACCGTTTCGTTCAACATGGGCCTTATCCTTTCCAAAGCCCGTGGATGTTACAATACTCACGGGCGGTAATCTGTCTCGCGTCAATCTTAAAAACCGCCTCGGGTGCCTGCCCGGGATTCAGGAATTGGCGGTATGCCTTCCCGTCCGCAATGATCTCGATCCATTCAATGTAATGCTTTTCCTCCATGGGATGCTCGACGCCTCCCACCTTGACTTTGAAGCCGTCCGCCATTTTTTCCACAACCGGCACATGCTTCTCTTTGGCGGCATCTACCGTGTTTTCAACAAAGAGTTTCATGGATTCACCACAGCAGACCAATTCCCCGGCACCACCGTGAAGCACCTCAACAATGTTGCCACACTTTTCACACTTATAAATCTGTAATTTTTCTGCCATCTTGATTCCTCCCAAAAAGGTTGGTGGGGCATTCATCTCACCCAAGGGCAAAAAGCCGCTCGGGCATCCGTTCTAGACGAGTTTGTCAACAGCACTCAGGACGGCCTCGTAATCAGGTTCTTCCGTGACCTCTTTGACGATATGGACATGCTGAACAAGGCCTTCACGGTCGACCACAAAGACCGCCCGGGCCAGCAGGCGCAATTCCTTGATCAACACCCCATAGGCCTTTCCAAAGGAGGCATCGCGATGATCCGAGAGGGTGATCACTTTGTCGACCCCCGCGGCTCCACACCAGCGCTTCTGGGCAAAGGGCAGGTCCATACTGATCGTCAGGATGACGACATCATCGCCCAGTTTGCCTGCCTCCTCGTTGAACCTTCGGGTCTCCATGTCGCACACGGGCGTGTCCAGAGAAGGAACCGCCGAAATGACGCAGACTTTTCCGCGAAAAGAAGATAAATTGACCGGTGAAAGGTCATTGTCCAGGACATCACAGCCCGGAGAGGGGTCCTTGAGGTGGATTTCCGGACCAATGAGCGTTAGGGGATTTCCCATCATGGTGACCAAACCACTGCGTTCTTCCATGGTCTGCCTCCTTTTACATGGGGCTTTTCAGGGTTCAGACAACCTCAGCAATCAGCTGATGAACCACCCTTACCAATTCTCCCCCAGGATTTCGAAATGGGCCTGAGGGTGGACACATGCCGGACAGATTTGCGGTGCCTCCGTGCCCTTGTGCAGGTACCCGCAGTTTCGGCATCGCCACACGACTTCGGTGTCCCGTTTGAACACACGACCCTTCTCGATGTTGGCCGCAAGGTCCAGGTAGCGCTTTTCATGCTGCATTTCCGCCACTGAGATAAAATCAAAAACTTCGGCGATATCGTTGAAGCCTTCTTCTCGCGCAACCCTGGCATAGCCGGGATACATTGAGGTATGCTCCTCGTGCTCTCCGGCGGCGGCCGCCTTCAGATTGTCAAGAGTCGTCCCGATGACACCCGCGGGGAAATTCCATTTGACTTCGACCTCTCCGCCCTCCAGAAATTTGAAAAACCTCTTGGCATGCTCTTTCTCTTGGCCGGCGGTTTCCACAAAGATGTCCGAAATCTGAACGTATCCGTCTTTTTTTGCCTGGCTTGCAAAATAGGTGTAGCGGTTACGGGCCTGGGATTCCCCGGCAAAGGCGGTCAATAGGTTTTGCTCCGTCCGGCTCCCTTTAAACTCTGTCATCTGTGTCCTCCTTCGTTCGAATTTTTGAATCCTTTTTTGGATTCTTTTAATTCCCGCTCTCTGCAATCCCTGCACAGTCCCAAGAATTCCAGTTTATGCCCGAAGATGCCGTATCGGGTCAGTTTGCCCATGGCATTTTCAAGGAGTTCCATCGCATTGTCCGTGACTTCGATGGGAGCATCTTCGATCTTTCCGCAACGGGTGCAAAGGGTGTGGTAGTGTTCAGAGGTTTCGCTCTCAAAACGCATCTGGGAGCGATCCGGTTCAAGCTTCCTGATAAGTCCGCAGGTCGCAAGAACATCCAGGTTACGGTAGACCGTGCCCAGGCTGATGTGCGGCAATTTTCCTCTCACCCTTTCATAAACCTCATCGGCAGTGGGGTGGTCGGGATCGTTTTGCAATATATCCAAGATCACCTTGCGTTGCCGTGTCATCCGGAATTTTTTACCAGCGTCCATGTTGTGAGGGGCCTCTAATATTAGTAATAATTACTAATATTATCTCTGTTATGGGCACTGTCAAGTGATTTTATGCCCCCTCCGCAAGGACCGACCCGGGTCCGGAGAGTGGTCGAAACATCTTCTTGCCCGCGCCACAGATCGGGCATTTCCAGTCCTCCGGCAGGTCCTCGAAGGCTGTTCCCTTGGGAATTTTGCCTTTTCTGTCTCCCTTGTCAGGATCGTAGATGTAGCCGCAGTTTAGGGTCTGGCACTGCCACATGTCTTCGGGGTTGGCCATGGTCTCTCCTTTAATCATGAAAAATCACGAAACCGGACGATACCGGAATGCCCGCCAACGTGGCCTAGTCGATCTTGTTGAAGGCCTTGGGAGTGGCCCCGCAGACAGGGCATTTTTCAGGGGGCGCCTTCTCGCAGGTATACCCGCAAACGGAGCAGACATAGTAATCCACCTCTTCGAGGTCGTCAAAATGATCGAGGGCCTTCTGGTAAAGTCCGGCATGGACCTCTTCGACGGCGTTGGCATAGGTGAAGCTGCGTGTTGCGATCTTGTGCCCCTCCTCCTTGGCTTCCTCGATCATCCGGGGATACATGCTCTTGAATTCATGGGTCGCACCCGAAATGGCCTCCTTCAGGTTCTCACTGGTGTTCTTAACGGCCTTGAGGGCCCGCAGATGGGAATGGGCGTGGACGGTTTCAGCAGCGGCCGCCGCCCTGAAAAGCTTGGCGACCTGGGTTTTTCCTTCTTTTTCCGCCTGGCCCGCAAAGGCGAGATACCTTCGGTTTGCCTGGGATTCTCCGGCAAAGGCTTCCTGTAGATTTTTTTCGGTCTTGTTCACGGTGTATCTCCTTTTATTGCGAGATCTTTGCCTTAAAGTAATTCACGACGTTCAATTATAAAATGGGGTGAAGTACGTATTTTAAAAAAATAAAGACCGGATTTAGGGCCGGCAAAATATAAGGAACAGCATTTTTGGGCCTTTGCAAAAGGCCTCTCCAAAGACCCTTGGTGTTGTCAAAAGCGCGCAGATGATTATCATTGATTGTGTAATATCTGACACAACGAAAGGGAAGGGGGACAACCATGAATCATCCACAGGATAAATCAGGAGCAGTAAAGAGGCCAAATCGGCTCATTCACGAGAAGAGTCCCTATCTTTTGCAGCATGCCCACAATCCCGTGAATTGGTATCCTTGGGGCGATGAGGCCTTTGAGACGGCGGAAAAAGAAGACAAGCCTATATTTCTTTCCATAGGGTATTCCACCTGTCACTGGTGCCACGTCATGGAAAGGGAGTCCTTCGAGGATCCGGAGGTGGCCGGGCTCATGAACGATACCTTTCTATCCATCAAAGTGGACAGGGAAGAGAGACCGGATCTTGACCATGTCTATATGGCTGTTTGTCAAATGATGACCGGGAGCGGGGGATGGCCTCTGACCATCGTGATGACGCCAAACAAAAAACCCTTTTTTGCAGCGACCTATCTCCCCAAGGGGGATCGTTTCGGTCAGACAGGTATAATTGGCCTGATTCCACGCATCGGGGAGATCTGGGAGAAGCGGCGAGAGGAGGTTCTGGAATCTGCCGAAAGCGTGGTCCATGCCCTCAAGGACATGGAAAGCAGTCCTTCGGCAGGCGATCTCCGGATGCCGGATCTCGACAGTGCCTACGGGGAACTTTGCAAACGTTTCGACAAAACCTATGGTGGTTTCAGCCAGGCCCCAAAATTTCCCTCACCCCACATCTTTCTTTTTCTTCTCCGCTACTGGAAACGAACCGGCCGCGGGGACGCCCTGGAAATGGTTGAAAAGACCCTCCGAGAAATGCACCAGGGCGGTGTTTGCGACCAGGTAGGTTTCGGCTTTCATCGGTATTCCACCGACAGGGAATGGCTGGTGCCCCATTTCGAGAAGATGCTCTATGACCAGGCTATGCTGGCCATGGCCTACCTGGAGACCTACCAGGTGACAGGGAAAGACAACTTCAAACAGACCGCTGAGGGGATCCTTACGTATGTCTTGAGGGACATGACGGCCCCTGAAGGGGGGTTTTATTCCGCCGAGGATGCGGACAGTGAGGGCGTGGAAGGGAAGTTCTACATCTGGACGGAGGAGGAAATCAGAGAGATCCTCGGAAAGGAAGATGCACTTCTCATTTCAAAGGTCTTCAACATGGAGGAAAAGGGCAATTTCCTCGAGGAGGCCTCGCGGAAGCACACAGGGGCCAATATACTCTTCCAAGGGAAACCGCTTTCAAAGACCGCCGTTGACCTAGATATGCCTTATATGGTCCTTGAAGAGCGCATCAACTCGGCCCGGCGGAAACTCTTTGAGGTGAGAGAGGGGCGGGTTCAT
Source organism: uncultured Desulfobacteraceae bacterium (assembly GCA_964644375.1). Lineage (GTDB taxonomy): Bacteria > Desulfobacterota > DSM-4660 > Desulfatiglandales > HGW-15 > CAYNYM01. The sequence goes on from CAZXWJ010000169.1 coordinate 5,083, forward strand.
CCCCACAAAGACGACAAGATCCTCACGGACTGGAACGGGTTGATGATTGCCGCATTGGCAAAGGGGGCCTGGGTTCTGGGGGACCCCGCCTGGGCGGCGGCGGCAGGACGTGCTGCGGACTTTATCCTGACCCGGATGAGCGATTCGGACGGACGTCTTTTTCACCGCTATCGGGAGGGACGGGCCGGGATTTCGGCGCACCTGGATGACTATGCCTTTTTCGTCTGGGGCCTGATTGAACTCTACGAGGCCACCTACCAGGTCCGGTACCTGAAAACGGCCCTCGAACTCAATCGGCACATGCTGGCACATTTCCGGGATAAGGAAAAAGGCGGGCTCTTCTTTGCAGCAGACGACGCCGAGGACCTGATCGTCCGAAAAAAGCAGACCTATGATGGGGCCATTCCCTCCGGGAACGGCGTGGCCATGTTCAATCTCCTCAGACTGGCACGGATGACCGGGGATTCCGTTCTGGAAGAAAGGGCTGCAGAAATCGCCCGGGCCTTTTCAGGGCAGATCAAAGAGATGCCCTCCGCCTTCACCCAGTTTCTGATCGCCGCGGATTTCGCTATAGGCCCCTCCCATGAAGTGGTGGTTGTGGGTCCTTCCGGGTCAAAAGAAACGAATGACATGCTGGATACCCTGAGAAAGTCCTTCCACCCCAACATGGTCAGCATTTTCAGGCCGGCTGATTCGGCGCACCCTGAAATCGATGACATTGCCCCGTTTGTCCGAAATCATCGGGCCGTCGAGGGCCAAACAACGGCTTACGTGTGTGTGAACCATGCGTGCCACAGGCCCACAACGGAAGTCGATGTCATGCAGGAGATGTTAAATCGGGGTTTGAATCGCGACAGTTGACCGCGGCACCTTATCGTTTATGGTGTCTTACGCCACAAAACGGGTCCACTCCCGACATCTGCTTTTCATGCTTGGAAAGAGGATCAACACCGACGGATATGCTGAGCACAAAAAGGAGTACGGCTATGACAATCTGAACCGACTGATCAGCGAAGAGCGGAACGCAATCGAAAGTGCCGTCTGGCATTATGACGAGGTGGGAAACTGGATCTACAGGGATCAAAACGGTATAGCCGAGACTCGAACACCCAACCCGGATAACGAATATACCTCCATCACCGGCATAACCCCGGTCAATGACGCAAGGGGCAACATGACCGGGGACGGCACTCGGGTGTACGTCTACGACCGGGCCAACCGGCTTGTGGAGGTCCGGGAGGGCGGCCAGGCCGTTGCCCAGTACACCTATGACGCCCTGAACCGCCGGGTGACGAAATACGTCGTTCAGAATTCCCTTACTACCAGATACATCTACGACGGCTCCCAGGTCATCGAGGAGCATGAGAATGGATTGCCGGCCCGGACTTATGTCTACGGTCTCTATGTCGATGATCCCCTCATGATGGAGATTTCCGCCGGGCAGAGCTACTTGTATCTCAAGGATCGTCAGTACAGCGTCACGGCCCTTGCGAACGATACCGGTCAAATCATCGAGACCTATGACTACTCCGCCTTCGGCCACATGCAGATGCTGGATTGAAGCGGAACCGTCATTGCCGAGAGCGGCGTGAGCAACCCCTATGGGTTCACAGGAAGAAGGTGGGACTATGAGTCTGGATTGTGGTATTACCGAAACCGCATGTACAGCCCCACCCTTGGGAGGTTCATGCAGCGGGACCCGGCCGGGTATGTGGACGGGGTGAATCTGTATGCCTATGTGATGAACAACCCGCTGGTGAATCTGGACCCGGATGGGTTGATGGTGAGGGCGGGGGTCAGTGCATGCCATGAAGCCTTGCTTGGTTCAGCAAATCTAATAAACGAGACCGTCGTGTTTCCTGTTTTGGATCTTCTTGCCCTGCCAAGCAAATCCCTGGACTATCTGGGACAGAACGTTGACTTCATCGGGGAGACGATTGGCAGGTCGTCGGAAGAAAGACAGGCGATAGCCGCCAGCGTATTCGGACAAATAGGTCCTGACGACGCCGTTTTGGGTGTGATTGGTGCGCTTGATAAATTGCCTGAAATTACGAGAAGAGTAGACGCAGCCTCAAAGAGGCTTCCTAATGAACATGGATTCATAAGAGAATTTGTTCAAGAATAGGATGAAGTTTATTACGGAGTTTATTCTGGTGATCGTAATGTTGGTTCATCCTTAACCAAGACTCCACCCAAAAGCAGTGCATATGCACAAGAAGCGCTATCCCTTCCTCCTCAAAACAAGGCTGAACTGATTCAAGAAGTAGTTGTCCCTGCGGGAACTAAGTTACGTCGGTCGAGAGCTGTACCTATGCCAGAATGGGGCAGATATAGAGGTGGATCAGAGCAGTTTGAGTTGCTCGATCGTATTCCTACCAGTAACTTCGGAGCGGGGAGGACGTTGCCATGATCCAGTTAACATTCTCAGGCACCGTCCTGAAAATAAAGGTACTGTCAATTTTTTTGTGTGAAATTATTTTCTGCCAATTCCTTGAAGAAAGGCAGGTTCTTGGCAACTTTCCCTATGGGTTTTGATCTCCAATGGACTTCCATTTTCAAACAGACAAATGCAAGGAGAGTGTAGCAGGACCTCTCTCCTGCAACGATCTCCATCGGTTTTGTTCTGCGTTTAAACTCCTTGTTGAGTCTTTCAATGACGTTGGTTGTGCGAAGGCAGATCCATTCTTCCTGAGGAAAACTCAGGTAGGTCAGACAAGCCTCCAGGGATTTTTCCAGGCACTTCACTGCTGAGGGGAGTTCATTTTCCCATTTCGCTTTGAAACGGGAAAAGAACTCCAAAGCCTTCTTTTTCGTAGAGGCATAAAAGATGGAACGGATTTCATCCCCAATCTTCTTTTTGAGTTTCCTCGGCACCTTGGCCAAAACGTTGCGGGCCACATGGAGCTGGCATCGTTGTGTTTTTGCCTTCGGGAACTCTTCCTTGAAGACCTTCTCCAGGCCTGGTAGCCCGTCCATAATGCCGAGAGTGACTCCCTTTGCACTAAGACCCCGTCTTTTGAGATCCTTAAAAAATTCCCGCCAGATGGAGGCTGATTCCTTATCCCCAGACTGCAGACCCAATACCGTTCGATGTCCTGCCTCCGTGACCCCTATGGCAACCAGAACGGGGACCTTGTTGATGGCCCCATTGATCCTCATGGAGAAAAGAGTACCATCGACAAAGATGTATTTGTACGATGTCTCTGAAAGATCACGCTCACGCCATTGTTCCACAGCATGGGTGAGTGCCTTGCTGGATTCGCTGACCTCAGTGGCAGAAATGCTTCTGCCGATAAGCCTCTCAGACATCATCGAGAGGGTTCGGGTACTCACCCCGGCCAGAAACATTGTGCACAAGTCCTCTCGGATAGCATCTTCGTATTGGATGCTTCGGGGGATCACCTGGGTGCTGAATTCTCCATTACGGTCTCGGGGCACCTTCACACCCACTTCACCAATCCCTTTTAACGTGAAATCGCGAGGATAGGAGCTATTACGGTGATTGCTTTTTCCCTCAGAACGTTCATAGCGGTCCCTTCCCAAAAATTGAGTCAATTCCGAGTCCATCAATGCGGATATATAATGTCCTACGGTCTCTTGGACATTCACACGGATCATGTCAAAAAGGCTTCCCTGCTCTTGGCGGATTTCATTGATAAGGTCACGGACTTCTGTTACGGTGATTTCCATCTTCATTGGCGCTTCTCCTTTTTTTGAGGTTCTTTTTTTCGCAAAACCTTTATAAAGGAAAAGCGCCTTTTTTCGACCACTTAAAAATTCACACAATAAATTTTACCCTGCCCAACATTTCGGAGGTCAATGTGGAGTCCGCCGGGTTGCCTTCAACGATTAGACAATCGGTAATCAAATTGGACGGTCCACCACTTGAGACTGCTCATTGAGTTGGTGAAGCATCCTTGTAATAACGCGAACGCGGTCCCAAAGGAGATCTGAATCTTTAGGCTCATGGATATTGGAACAAACAACGGTGCAATCGATCCGGGTCTGCTTGCCCTTTTCAATCCCTTTATCTTG
>CAZXWJ010000170.1:0-9059 GCA_964644375.1 uncultured Desulfobacteraceae bacterium
GTCGAAAAGTTCCGTTTTCCGTCATTCCCGCGAAGGCGGGAATCCAGTGTTTTTATATAGTTATGGGCTCCCGCCTTCGCGGGAGTGACGATGATTTTGACTTTTTGCGAATTCATCAATCTTCAATGTCAAAAAAATAAATCGGGCAGCCTAATGGCTGCCCGATGGTATCCGGAGACGTCTATGAATCCGGGAACGCCGCCTGTTCAATCATGATGGGTTTCGGAATGGTATAATGGCCCGGAAATGAAGCTCCCGAACTCGCACCATTCGGGAAACCCTTTGAAACCTAGTGACAGGTCCTTGCCACCGGCTTTTCAAGGGCCAGCTTAAGCACTTCGTCCATCTGACCGACCAGATGAAAGTCAATGTCCTTCTTGAGCTTTTTCGGAATTTCCTCCAGGTCGTTTTTGTTTTTCTTGGGCAGAATGACCTCTTTGATGCCGCTTCGTCTGGCCGCCAGGACCTTTTCTTTGATCCCTCCGACCGGCAGCACCGACCCGCGGAGCGTCACCTCCCCGGTCATGGCCAGGTGAGGTTTGATCGGCCTGCAGGTCAGAAGCGAGGCCAGGGCCGTCAGCATGGTCACACCGGCTGAGGGGCCGTCCTTTGGAATAGCCCCGGCAGGGACATGGATATGCAGGTCGTGCTCACTGAAGAAATCTTCCGATATTCCCAGATCTACGGCCTTGGATCTCAGGTAGGTCAGGGCGGCCTGGGCCGATTCCTTCATCACGTCTCCCAGCTGTCCGGTGAGGACGAGTGATTTTTGTCCGGGCATCATGGCCGCTTCTATGAAGAGGATGTCTCCTCCCGCAGGGGTCCAGGCCATGCCGGTCGCCACCCCGGGCATGGATGTCCGCTCCCCGAGATCGGCTGAAAACCGGGACAGTCCGAGATAGTTTTTTACTTCTCCCGCCTTGATCATGAATCTGCCTTCCTCTCCCTCGGCAGTCCTGCGGGCCATGCCTCGGCATATGGCCCCAATTTTCCTTTCAAGGCTCCTGAGACCGGCCTCCCGAGTGTATCCCCGGATAATTTTTTCAATGGCCGGCTTGAGGAAAGAGATCCTATGGGGATCCAGGCCGTGCTCCTTGATTTGACGGGGAATGAGGAATTTTTTGGCGATCTGGACCTTTTCCTCCTCCATATAACCGGGGAGTTCGAGGACCTCCATCCTGTCCAGCAGCGGGCCCGGGATGGTGTCCAGTTGATTGGCGGTTGTAATAAACATCACACCGGAGAGATCAAATTCAACCTCGATATAATGATCCGAAAAACTGAAGTTCTGTTCGGGGTCAAGGACTTCCAGCAGCGCGCTGGAAGGGTCTCCACGAAAATCCGCGCCAATCTTATCCACTTCATCCAGCATGAAAACAGGGTTGTTGGTGCCCGTCTTTCTCAGGCCCTGAATGATCCTTCCGGGCAGGGCACCCACATAGGTCCTGCGATGCCCTCGAATCTCAGCCTCGTCCCTGACGCCGCCGAGAGAGATGCGCGCGAACTTGCGACCTATAGCCTCTGCGATGGAACGCCCCAGGCTGGTCTTCCCCGTTCCGGGGGGGCCTACCAGACAGAGAATCGGACCCTTGTGCTCAGGATTCAACTGGCGGACGGCCAGGTATTCCAGAATTCTTTTTTTGATCTTTTCCAGGCCGTAATGGTGTTGGTTCAAGACCTTTTCGGCCTTCTTTATATTAAGCCTGTCAGTCGTGCTCTCGGACCATGGGAGCTCCAGGATACAGTCCAGGTAGTTGATGGATACGGGATACTCTGATGAGGAAGGGTTCATTTTGGCCAGTTTGCCGAGCTCCTTATCGGCGACCGTTCGAGCATGTTCGGGAAGATCTTTCTGCTCGATCCTATCACGTAATGCATCGATCTCGGAGGGTTCCTCCTTGTCCATTCCCAGTTCCTTTTGGATCGCCTTGAGCTGTTCTCGAAGGTAGTATTCTCTTTGGGTCTTGTCGATCCCCTTTTTCACCTTGTGCTGGATTTTCTGCCCCATCTTCCCGATTTCCAGTTCCTGATTGAGAAACAGGGTCAGCTTTTCGAGACGCTTTTTTATATCCACACATGCGAGGATTTCCTGTTTCTTTTTGTGACCCATAGGGAGATAGGCCGCAATTATATCGACCAGGGAACCGGGCTTATCTATGCTCCTGGTAAGATTTGTCATCTCATCGGGAATATTTGGGGAAATCGTGACCAACTCCTTGAAGAGCATCATGATGTTACTCATGAGGACCTCTATTTCTTCGCCGGAACGCTCTCGGGTTTCGAGTTTGCAGACCCTCCCTTCGAAATGATTCCCTTTGGGTGCAACGCCGTCAAGGGTCACTCGATAAAGTCCTTGAACGACAATAACGGTTCCTTCTGTTGTTTTTGATATTTTGATTACCCTTGCGAGTGTTCCTACCTTTTGGACTTTTTCGAATTCGGTCTTTTCGCCGTCATCACTCGTGTTCTTTGTGGACACCACAAGAAGATCGTCCCTTTCCATGACGTTTTCCAACATTCGGATATGATCCGTATCCTTGACCATAAGGGGTAGGACCATCTTCGGAAAAAGGACATCATCAACTACCGGCAGTATGGGTAAAATCTGCGGAACTTCTTTATCTATCCTATTCATCGGTGTCTCCTCTTTTTCCCTTTTATTGCTTTCCGAAGTCGACACACCGCTCTTGCGATAACAAGGCGTGTCGACGACCAGGCCAAATTACCTCGATCCTTGAGATTGTAAGGGAACGTATGCTTGTTTATTAGATAAGCTAATCACTTAAGGAGAATAGTAAACCCTATGTTGGTTCCTTAGATGTGTGATGCCGAGGCTCAATCCGGATTCTGCAGGGATGATGGAAGATTAGGGGCGTTAAAGCGGTCCGGTCTCAGAGGTGCCCGCGTCTTTGACCTTCCGCCAGGGCCTTTCCGAACCGAATTGTTCGTCGCACCAACGGGCGCCGTGATTCAGGCTGTCTTCAAAGAGGCGGCGGTAGCTTTCGAGTGACTCACCGTCGGCTTCGAGGGGTACCCAGATCGGATCCCCGAAATACAGGGCGATCCTGGCAAAGGGCTTGGGGATCAGATAACGATCCCAAGAGTTCAGCATCCAGCACCTGTCGGCACCCCAGAGGGTTGGAATAAGGGGCACGCCCGCATCCCGGGCCATGATGATCGACCCGATCTTCGCCTCTCGGGCAGGCCCCTGGGGTCCGTCGGCGAGCATGGCGCCGATTGCCCCTTTTTTGATTTTTGGGACCAATTCCTTCAGTGCCCTCGTCCCCCCTCGTGTGGATGAGCCCCGAACATTTCTAAAGCCCAGCCAGGCGGCCACCCTGGCCGCATACTCTCCATCCCGACTCTGACTGATCATCACGGTCAGATGGCGGGAACCGAAGTAGTGAAAATGATAAGACATTCGCTGGTGCCACGTGGCATAGACGGCACCTCCCCCGGAGCGCAAGAGGGCTTCTTTTACCTCGTCCAGCCCCTCCCGCCTGACCACCCGGCATGAAAGCATCCAGATTTTGATGATCAGTGCGGCCAGGGGTGGAACGAGCCTCAAAGTCAAAATATCGTACCAGCGAAACTGATCCCGTTTTTTCGAATTCAACCGGTTTCCTTTCAATTGTGGGGTTGGGGCCCCCGGCGAAGGCTTTCCGGGTCGGGAATGCCGATCCGCATCTCACATCCTTTTCACCGCCCCGACGGCCACAAGATATAGCAGACGCATTCCGTCTTTCAGCCCCAGGAGACGGCCGGCTTCCGTGTCATAGAAGGCGCCGATTCCACAGCATCCCAATCCCATGGCCGTTGCCGCCAGATAAAGCCTTTCCCCCAGACGGCCGGCCGTCAGCATGGCATAGCGGTAGGCTCGGGGCCCGCAAGTCCGATCCAGGAAATCAAAATCCGCCAGAAAGAGAAAGTGGGCCCCGGCATGCATCAACCAGGTCTGGTCAAGGCAGATGCGGGTCATGTCCGCTCCGAGATTCCCTGAAACAATCATTCCATATTTTCTCTGGACCGGTTCGATCCCATAGAATCCTCGGGGAAGGCCTTCGACATCCAGGGACAAAAATCCCGTATGAACCGCATGTTCCCAGGGCGACGCCCCATTCGGCCTTCCCGGATCAGACCGGCAAAGGGCATCGAGCAGGGACATCATGCCGGACTTCTGCAGGGGTTTTCTGACGAAGTTGCGTCGGGAACGGCGCTGAACCGCGGCATCGCCGAAGTCCAAGACTTCCGGCCAGGAGGAGGGGGGCTCTATGGGTTCACGGGGTTGAAATGAAAGGCCCGGTTTACGGATTACGTCCTCGAAGGGAGGCGGGGCCGTCCCGATTCGGGCGCCGGCACGGTGTATCTCTCGAACCGCGGGGTAGTCCTTTTCATGTCCTGATACGCGACTGGCGACCCGGATTTTTCCGGGAAGGGAGGGGGAATCGATTGATCCCGTTTCAGGCGTTCCGGAGGACCCGGGCACGAAGATGACAACAAGCGTGACCTCTTTTTCCCGATCAAGACCCAGAAAACAGTCGGTCCTTTCATCGTCGAAATCATAGTGCACTCGGAACGGCAGTCCGAGGGCCTTGAGGGCCAGAATGAGATTTTCGGCCACATGTCCCGTATCCAGGAGGTGATACCGATAGGCGCGATCCCTGTATTTCCAGGCGCTTCGAAAAAAGATGGCGGTGAAAAAAAATGTCATCACCGGGGACTCGTTTTCGAAAGCGGGGTCGATCTTCGAAATATAGGCCCCCGCTTCCTTTGTCCTGAGGGGGTGAAGGCCGTGGGGATGGACGGCAAAATGGTAAAGGCCCCTCTTTAGTCCCCGGACCGATCCAGCGTCCACATAGACCTCGGTGGGAAAGAGGGCCCCGGCTGAGGCCGCACTTCGAAAATAGAAGTCCCCGTCGGGATTGCGGGCCCTGGCCGTCAGTCCGTTGGCCACAAGCAGGATTCGGGAAAGATCCTCGATCGTCACCTCTCCTGCTTCATTTTTTACATCTGTCTGCTTCAAAACATGGGAAAGTCTCTTTTTCGGGAGCAGGACATCTCCGGGAAGCAAAACGGGATCGATCCCCTCGTATCTCTTGAAGACCCGGGGCTGATTGGACCAGTCCAGAGCGTGACCGGTCATCTTGTGCCGGTCGTAGCTGGAATGATCATGGTACTGGGCACCCGTTTTAATCGTCATCGTCAAATCCTTCGGGACGCGCATGAGCGCGTTCCCGCTCAGGGTGTTCATGCCCTTTCAATCTAACAATGATTTACACTAAAAACAATGCGTATCATGAAACGGGATGCCGTGGAGTGTATGATGTCAAAATGATGCAATATCATTGTGCCCAAAATAGAGCATACTTTGGACAGGCGTAAGCTAAAAAGATTCAGAAATCAACGGGCTGGAGATCAAAAATTTTTTTTCGAAGGCGTCTCCTTAACTCCGGTCGAGATATCGGTTGTTCCTGAGTCGGCGGGACGAGTGCCGGTTCCCTCTTTTGAGGCTTTATGTCTCCTGTCTTCAGTACCGTCGATAAGTGACACAAGCGTATGAACCATGGTTTTCATGACCCCTGCCTGTTCTTTCAGGCGTGCAGATGCCCCGGCGGACTCTTCGGCGTCGGCGGCAATTTGCTGGACGACACTATCCATTTCCGAGACAGTCCCGGTCACCTCTTGAATCCCCTGTGCCTGTTCGTTTGAGGCAGCATTGATTTTTTCGACAAAATTCTTGACCTTCCGGTTGTCTTCGGCAACTCTATTGAAAGCTTTAACCGTCTTGGAAACCAGATCAGAGCCATTCGAGATCTTCTCGACAGTGCCCTCGATGAGTATCGCAGTTTCCCTGGCGGCCCCGGATGCTCGCAATGCCAGGGATCGCACTTCGTCCGCCACCACAGCAAACCCCGCCCCCGCTTCACCGGCCCGGGATGCTTCAACTGCCGCATTAAGGGCCAACAGGTTTGTTTGAAAGGCAATCTCGTCGATTGTTCCGACAACTTTGGATGTCTCCGTACTCGCCTCTGAAATCTCCTCCATCGAAGCGCTCAGGCCTATGGCCGTCTCATCGGCTTTTTGCACGACGAGACTGGTCTCTTTCATGAGGTGATTCGCATGGGAAGCATTGCCGGCATTCTGCTGTGTCATTTCGGACATTTCTTCAAGGGAAGATGAGGTTTCTTCCAGAGATGCGGCCTGCGCAGAGGAACTCTCGGCAAGAGACCGGCTGGCGCTGGAAATCTCCTCCGAGGCAAATAACACCTGCTCCGCGCCCTGAGTAAGATTCGTAATGATTCGCCGGATCGGTTTGCTGATAGATGAGGCCATATACAGAGAAAAAAACACAACGAGCACAAGCGAAAAACCCAGCACAAACAGCGCGACCCGAAGGATCGAGCGGTTCGTGGCGTCGATTTCCGCAAGAGAGGAAGCCAATGACTGAAGATTTTCTTCGATGACTGAAGATTGTTTCTCCAGGGTATTTCTGACGACCGCATCCGCCTTCGCGGTTTCATTTTTCACGCCTTCCTGCTTGCGAACCACTTCTTCAAATTCCCTTTTCAGGGAATGGATCTTTGTTTCGCGCTGCGCTTCCGTGTCTTTGAAGTCGTGAACATCGAGGGCGATCACTATGCGGCCGATTTCGAATCCAGCGTCATCCTTAAGTTCTCTGTAGGTCAACAGATAGTCCCGGTCATGGATGTTTGCATAGGCCGTCTTGATGTTCATGTCAGAGGCATGAGGAATCACCTCAAAATCGCCCCTTGAATCTCGGAAGCTTGATGACTTGATGGTGCCGTCCACATAGATCGCCAGTTTGTATCCCATGCCTTCCACGGCTTTGATCAGGTCCTCCTGGAGGTAGTCTTCAAAGAACGGCAACTCAGCATGCGTTGGAATTGAAAAGGCACTGTCAAATTCCGGTAAGAGAGATCCTTTTTCACCCTGTCGGGTTCGAAGAAAATCTCTGAATGCTTTTCCCTGTTTCGCAAGGGCCGATTTTTCTTGATCATTGCGGATCTTCAGGAGGATGCTGTTATTGATAAAATTTTCGACAAGATCGGCCACCAGTTTTCCCTGATGTTCGTATTTTTTTGTGATCTCCTTGTTCAGAGAATCGATTTCTCCCTCTAACAAGGATTGGGTATTCTGTTCCAGCAGCGTAAAATTTTGTGAGATTTGGTGGACGCCATCGTTGATCGCCCCCCACTCCCTGTTGACGTCCTGATTGCTTTTTTTGATGCCCTGAAGTTTACCGGACATGATATTAAGTCGCTCTTCCACCATGGCCTTAATGACATTGAGTCTGTTCTGGTTATAGAAAAAGAGAATCATGACCGGAACCATACCGATCATGAGCGTCAGGAGAAAGATCTTTCTTTTCAATGACATTTTATGACTCCGAAGGTTTCGTTTCCGGATTGAACCGAAAAAGTGTGGTGATTTTGAATTTTAAACTCCTGCACTTGTCAATTCATTTTCTTTAACATGTAAAATCCGGCCCGCTCCCGCGAATCGGGATCACCGATGCGCGGGAGTTCTTTGCGTACCTACTTTGTCATCACGAATGCATTCATATCCAAATCCTCCCTGATGATCCGGGTGGATTTCAGCACCTCCAGGGCAGTCTCGAAATCGGTTTTCTTGAGATCAAAGCTCTCGAGGTCAATCAAACGCTCTACTTCATCCAGCATAAGCCGCTGCTTTTTTTCAGTGGTCTTGAATTCGGTCTTGTCTGCAAGCGCGGTCATGAACTTCGCTGTCTCATCCTTATGGTCGAAGGCGTATCGCCAGCCCTCAAAAGTAGCCTCCATGAACTTACGGCACAATGCCGGGTCCTTTTCGACCAGGGACTCATGGGCATAGATGCCATCTTCAGGAAGGTTCATCCCCAGGTCTCCATAGTTGAAAATCACGAGGTCCTCCTTCTTTACCCCCGCCTCAAGGACCTGATGATACTCGTTGTACATCATGGCCGAAGCGATATTGAGGTCCCCTTTGATAAAGGGTTCCATACTGAAGCCCTGATCAACGATCTTTACATTGCGAATCCTGTCTTTTCTTATCAGGGCCTTTGGCGGAAGCTGGAAATCTCCGGGCCAAACGCCCATGGAATGTCCCGAAAATTTTTCAACCGAGTCGATGCCGCTCGACTTCATGCTTAAAAGAAGCAGCGCGGATCTCTGGAATACCTGCCCGATGAGAACCAATTTTTCGCCCTTCGCCCTGAGCCTCATGGCCGATATCAACCAACCGGTCGCAAAGTCTACGTCCCCTGAACTGACTTCCCGCAAAGCATTTAACCCAGGGCCCCCGTCTCTGATTTCAAGGTCGATGCCCGCTTTCTTGTAAAATCCTTTTTCGAACGCCATATAATATCCTGCGAACTGTGTCTGGGGGACCCACTGAGTCCTCAGAGTCATAGCCTGTGCCGGAATAACAAATAGAAACATCATCAGTGTCGAAATGCAAAAAATTGAACGCGTTCTCATTACTTGATCTCCTTTCAGCCGCAGTTTTAGTTGGATATTTCGGAAAATTTTGTCGTCATCCAATCTCCATTATCAATTTTCATGCCAGAGCGGCATCGGTCGTTTTTGAAGCAAATAAACGAAATGGCCGGATTTTTGTTTCGCAGTCTGAACGAAACGCCTGCATGGGAAATAGAAAATCTGACAAATCGTCAATGGTTTGACGCTTCCTCCGTTTTATCGGCAACTTTCCGGCCCTAACGTTCGGGCGGGACGGGGAGGATGGGACAGGAGGTCTTATCCCTTCTCACATATTCGCAAAAACCAAACACACGAGATGCTTCTAAACGACCAGGCGTCATATTCCCCTTTACTTACAGCATAGTTTACAGTATGCTGTCTTAAAGACTATAAGTTTTACTGCCAAAAGGAGGGAGGACATGAAACTGACGGAAAAACAGAAGGCCTTTCTGGAATATGTCTTTCAATACATTGAACAATGGGGCCAGTCCCCCAGTTTTGACGAAATCTGCGAGCATTTCGGTTTCAACTCCTACAACACGGTGACCACCTACCTCAAAA
>CAZXWJ010000171.1:0-9057 GCA_964644375.1 uncultured Desulfobacteraceae bacterium
GGAACAGCAGATCATGCGCCTCATTGCAGAGGGCCTGCCCACCAAGGATATTGCCAAGAAACTTTTTATCAGCCCAAAGACCGTCGAGAACCACAGGGCCAACATTTTGAGCAAACTGGACCTCCACAGCACCATGGATCTCGTTCGTTACGCCGCAAAACTCGGCCTCATCGATGTTGATCTATGGAAGGCCTGAGTTTCCATTTATCCCCTTCTCGGCACGCCTTGCACCGCCGGGATAATCTCCCGTATTTCGGGAACTTTTCCCAGGAAAATAAACGCCTCTCTCTATGGACAAAAGCCCCCTTCGAAAGCGATACTGTTTGCAACTCACAATCCCATAAAATTTAGATTTGCACCCTATCGATTGTGCCCCGCACCCCTAATTACAGGGACGTTTGGGGCAGAAATCAGCTCACGTGTGCCATTACGCGTGCCCTGAGGAAAAGGGCTAGGGGGCGGGCATCACAAGGTTCTGGCCGGAGTGCCTCATTCCTTCCCTTAGCCTCAGTTCGAAAGGAGGTGGTGCGTGGACAAGATAGTCATTCTTTCACGACAAGGAAAACGGGAGGAGCCCTTGATTGCATTGCTAAAGGCCGTGTTTCCTGAATGCAAAATCGACATATCCCCCCATATTAGAGAAGAAAGACGACGCAGTGTCCGTTCGCGTTCTGAAAACGCAGCAAGCGTCGAGGGAACTCATCGTCTTCCCCATCCATAAAGGTAAATCTGATCTGATTTTCACCGTGTCTTACCGAACCGTTTCGGAGCGGAAAGACCTCCTCTCGGCCTGAAACGGAGAGCGTCGAACCTTTAAAAAAACGGGGTAGTCATGAAAAAAATCTTATTTCTAGTCGATAATGACCGCACCATCAGGTTATTTTACCAAGAGAAACTCTCTCTTTTGGGCCTTGAAGTCATGACCTCCAGTGACAGCGACACCCTCTACGAAACAATCGATTTTCACAAGCCTGACATTATTTTCATGGATATGAAGAGATGGGAGGATTTAAAGGTATATCCCTCTTTTCAATACGATATAGAGTGTGTTCCGACCGGGCATGTCATCGGCAGGGCCATGGGGTCCCATCGTTTGGGGATCGAGATAAACGTCGAGGATAAAAAAGAGTTCGAATCCCTTGAGATGATAATTTTCAAGAAAAAAAGGGCCGGAGATATGCATGATTACGGCCTACCCAATACCCTCCCTCCTCCAATTGAATTGCAAAATAAAGGTTGGGATTTGGCATTGACCCACTGATACGTCAAACCAAACAGACCGGTTGTTGGCGTCTTTAGGACGGAGCAGGAAATGGAACGACTCATCAAGGCACTTATAAAATTGCTGGTCAGCAAAGGGATGGAACTCACGTCCATTCCCGACTTCATCAGAAACCTGGCCAATACCCTTGCAGCCGATCCTCACCTAACACTCGAAGAAATGAACAGGCAGATTCATTTATTGGGTTGGCATGATTTTGATTTGGATTTTTATACTCTTCAGCTCATTTTGGCGACCTTTGAGTCGGATGCCACGCCGCGCGCATCCACGCACGCCGAGATTTGTCCGGTTCCCTTGAAGGTCCCAAGCCCTGACATCGGAGAGGAGTCATTTTCGCAATTATCCTATGATGGATAGGCATCATCTGCGGAGTGTATTGCGGCCCGAGTCCTTCCGGGTCACAGGGTAAGGCGGAGACGGGTCCCGGCTTGGGGATATCCTGCGGATATGGCCCCGGGCCGGGGCATTAAAAAAACGATCCATACTCAACTTCCAATAACCACCGACCGCCGTTATTCTTTGAACCTCGAGATGAATCTCCTTTTTCCCTGAAGACCCCGCTTTCTTCCTTAAACGAAATCACGACACCCACCAGCTGCTTGTTTTTGTGAAACAACAAACGACTCCTGAAAAGGCATCCGCTTTCAGGCCGACACATTCGGCAAACACCGAGTTTCCCTTTCACCCGATTTACATCACGCGTGCACGCAAAGCCTGCTGGTCTTTAGATCATATCCCGCAGCATCATGTTCCCTTCGAGGATTTTCACCTAATAAGCCATTACCAAAATTCAAGAAAGCTGTTCTGAACCGAAGGATGTTGAACAGGGAAGATCGAATGTCAAAGTGAACCATTCATCATTCTGCGGTTGCTTGCAGATATTGTCCGTTTGTGCTTTTATTGAATTTGGACCTGTCATTTCAGTAAATTATCGTCGAGCCCAAAACGCAAAACGTCAAGGTGAAGGCATGAACACTAGGGCAAAGACCGGGCGAGCAGCATCAAGAGCACATCGAATAAAACAAAGGCCGGGAACCTGATGTCAACGGAAATCATCTTGGTATTGGCTATCTTAGCAACGGTTATCGTGTTGCTGGTAACCGAGTGGATGCCTTTGGAGGTCTTGGCACTGCTCGTCTTAGGGGTCTTGGTGATCACCGGCATGGTCAGTCCCTCAGAGGCCTTGGCCGGATTCAGCAATCCCGCCGTGGTGACCATTTGGGCGGTGTTCATTCTCAGCGGGGGCCTGACGCGCACCGGTATCGCCAATATCCTCGGCCACCAATTGCTAAAGGTTGCCGGACGCAAAGAATCGTTTCTGGTTGTGATCATCATGGTTGTTGCCGGCGCCCTTTCGGCGTTTATGAACAATGTTGCCGTGGCCGCCCTCATGTTACCCGTTGTCATGGATATTGCCAGAAAGACAGGCCGTTCCCCTTCAACTTTACTGATGCCGCTCGCTTATGGGTCCCTACTCGGGGGGCTGACCACCATGATCGGCACGCCACCCAACATCCTGGTCAGCGAGGCCCTGCGAGAAAACGGTCTGACACCATTCAAGCTGTTCGATTTCGCTCCCATAGGGCTCCCGGTTATGCTCTCCGGTATTGCCTTTGTCACCTTCGTCGGGAAGCACATCCTGCCTAAACATAGTGTGGCTAAAGAAACATCCCAAATACACCTGGATTTCCGTTCTCAATATGAACTGCAGGAGCGCTTGTTTCAGATCAAAATACCGCAGGGTTCGGCCCTGGTGAATAAAACCTTGGCCAAAAGCCGCCTGGGATCCGTATTGGATCTCAATGTGGTGGGCATCACCCGAGGCGAACAAACCCTGTTGGCCCCGGAGATAACCGAAACCATTCAGGCGGATGACGTGTTGATTGTTGAGGGACGGTTGGACCGAATTCAAGAAATGAATCATTGGGGCCAATTGTTGAGTGAGGGCGATGCCATCGGCATGGATGCCCTTTTCGCCCACGGGATGCAAGTCGCCACGCTGCAACTCAGTCCTACCTCCGCTTATGCCGAGCAGACCCTATCCAAAATCGGTTTTCGCAACCGTTTCGGTCTCAATGTGCTGGCTATTCAACGCGGTGGGCGCCGCATGGATGAAAATTTAAAAGTCCAGCCCCTCAAAGCCGACGACGTTTTTATTGTTCATGGTCCGACGGCGGCAATGACTGTAATGCAAAAAGATACCCATTTCATACCACCTAAACCGTTGAAACCCGCCACCTTGAAGGCCCACTTACAGCAGGGTAAACGCCTCCGCCAGCTGCGGGTATCGGAGACATCTAAGCTCATCGGCTTGACCTTAAATGAAAGCCGTTTGGGAGATGCCCTCGATGTACAGATTCTTTGCATTGTGCGCCCAAACGGTACCGCCCTGATCCCTAGGTCCGACTACCGCTTTGAGGCGGCAGACCGATTGGTTGTCTCCGGGCTGTCCGACATGATCTCCCTATTGCTGATGCAGGGCCTTGAAGGCGTGCTGATCGAAGATCGATCACAACGTCCGGATCCGTCGATGCTTGAAGATGATCAGGTGGGACTCATTGAGGTAATGCTCTCTCCGCATTCGATGCTATCCGGTCTCACCTTGAGACAGATGAATTTTCGCGAAAAATACGGTTTGACGCTTCTCGCCGTTTGGCGCAAAGGCCGCGCCTATCGCTCCGACCTCCGTGATATGGCACTGCAATTCGGTGACGCCTTTTTGTTGTACGGACCTTGGAAAAAATTGACCGTTTTGGGTCGGGAGCCTGATTTTCTGGTTCTTACCGAAACCGCTCAGGAAATCCCCAGAAAGAAAAAAGCAAAGGTCGCCTTGATTGTTATGGCGGCAGTGCTTTTGCCGGTGATTATGGGCTGGCTCCCGATTTATATTGCTGTGGTCATCGGTGCCGCATGCATGGTTTTAACCAAATGTCTAACCATGGAAGAAGCCTATCGCTATATTGAATGGAAAGCGGTATTTTTGATTGCCGGCATGTTACCGCTGGGTACGGCGTTAGACAAATCCGGTGCGGCCCATCTATTGGCCGAAGGCGTTGTGGCTTCCCTGGGACCCTTCGGCCCTCATGCCGTGTTGTTTGGACTTTTAGCGATCACCTTCTTGGCGACCAGCATTATACCCACCGCCGCCCTGGTGGTGCTCATGGTACCAATCGCCTTGAAAACTTCAACCGTTCTGGGCCTCTCTCCCTATGCCTTGATGATGGGCATCGCCATGGCGGCATCATCCAGTTTCACGTCCCCCATCTCGCATCCGGCCAACGTATTGGTGATGGGACCGGGCGGCTACCGTTTCATGGATTACATGAAAATCGGTGTCCCGCTGACCCTGATCGTGCTGCTGGTATTGATGTTGGTTATACCGGTCTTCTGGCCACTAACGCCCTGACCTCTTTAGGAGAAGCGTTACGTTTTTAATTCAGGGCAGAAATCCTTTACTACTGACAATTTTTTTGCTTTAGGGAGGCTATGTGAACAATGATCAAATCAATGAATATAGCCTGGTGGGTACAACGGTGGAGTGAACTCAATCCCCAAAAACCTGCCATCATTTTTGAAGAAGAGCACATCAGCTACCTGCAGCTCCACCGAAGGGCCAACAGGACAAGCTGCTGGCTTCAGTCCCTGGGCATCGAAAAGGGAGACAGGGTGGCCGTCATGCTTGAAAATTGCCCCCAATTCCTTGAACTCTATCTTGCCTGTTCGCGGCTGGGAGTCATTTTTGTGCCCGTCAATTTCCGTCTTGCTGCACCGGAACTGGATTATACCCTCAAAAACTCGAGACCAAGGCTTTTTGTATACGGCCAGGACTATACGGAAACCGTTCTGGGGTTGAACCTGAATGCACGCAGGTCCTTGATGCTCCTGGCGCGTATCGGCGCCCCATCACTTTCAGATAATGTGCATGACTATGACAGGGAGACGACCGCCTTTGAGGGGCAAAAACCCTTTCTTACCAAATCCCTCGGCCCGGCGGACCCTGAAGAACCGCATGTCATCATGTATACCTCAGGGACCACGGGCCAGGCCAAAGGAGCGGTCCTTTCCCACAGGAAAACCTTCTTTAACTGCCTGAACGCCGACATCTTCTTTAAACTTCATTTCGATGACACTATGCTCGTCGTACTTCCCCTGTTCCATTCCGGGGGACTCTTCATCCAGGCCTCGCCCATCCTGTACAAGGGGGCCACCATGATCATCCATCCCAAATTCGATCCGCACAAGGCCTACCAGGACATACAGCGTTACCAGGTCACAAAATTCCTGGGAGTTCCCACGGTCTATAAATCCCTTGTGAAGGTGGAGGAAAAAAAAAGAGCGCCCCTTTCTTCCGTGAAGGTCTGTGCCATAGGGGGAGAAAAAGCGACCCCCGAGCTTCTGGCGGAATTCCGGCAGGCCGGGTTCGCTTTGCGTCAAATCATGGGTCAGACCGAGACCTCCATCCTCTTGTGGGGCTCGGAAGAGGACGTAATCCGAAAACCCGGATCCGTCGGCAGGCCCGTATTTCATGCAGAAGTCGGGATCGTGAATCGCGAGGGTCAACTCGTCACATCCGGTGAGGTGGGTGAGATCGTGGTCCGAGGTTCCATTATGATGAAGGAGTACTGGCAGGACCCGGTAAAAACCGAAGAGACAATCAAAAGCGGGTGGCTCTATACCGGGGACCTGGCCTATCTGGACGACGAGGGCTATTTTTACCTGGTGGATCGGGCCAGAGACATGTTTATCTCAGGAGGGGAAAATGTCTACACTGCTGAGATTGAGAGGGTCTTACGAAAACACCCGGCCATAGAGGAGGTGGTCATAACCGGGCGCCCGGATGAAACCTGGGGTGAAGTGGGTCATGCCTTTGTCATAAAAAAAGAGGGGGCACATCTTCTCCCTGAAGAAGTGATTTCCTTCTGTAAAGGAAAACTGGCAAGATACAAGTGGCCCCGAAAGGTCACCTTCTGCGATGACTTCCCGCGAACAGCCCTGGGGAAGGTGCGAAAATCACTTCTTTTGGATCAGGCGCTTCCCGACCTTGAAAGATGACGGGCACGGCCACCGCCGGAATACATTTCAAACGGTTTTTAAAAAAGGCCTTATTCCCAACATGAATAATGACATACCCCATGGGTTTTCGTCCCCGTTCCCCTGCAGAATGGACCTCCATCTTGAATAAAAGTACGGGTTCACCCCGCAGCAGTAAAATCTGTGTAGCAGCATCACACCTTCTGCTGCAATTTGCCATACCTCCTTCATTTATAACTTCCTTCCGATTCGACACCCCCGGCCATGCATTCAAAAACCGCCAAGGCCCTGCAGGAGTGTCTCAGGCGGGAAATCAGTCAAGTGAATCATCACGTAGGCCGATGATAAATTCCTGGAGCAAAAATTCCAGGACATGTTCAAGCGAAAAAAGGTTTTATAAGTCCCGGCATTTTTCCTGTGCAGGGCCTCAAATCTCAATTGGAGGGGAAAAAATGGCAGGAAGAGTTAAATCGATACTGGAGGCGATCATCGAACATAGGGCCAAGGGAAATCCTACCCTGGTTGCAGTCACGAAAACAAAACTCATTCTCAAAGGTCTGAACCCGGATAAGTACGGGGCCCAGACCCCCGATGACCCCGTTGTTCTAAAAAAGGTGGAAGGGTTGGCCAGACAGCTGGGCTTGAACGTTTAACGTCGACGCATCGAATGAATTTCATTTGGCCGTACATTTCATTTTCGCAAAAAGAGGAGGCATCAGATGCATGTTATCACAGGGTATTCCAAAAAGACATCGCCTGAAGAAATAGCTCATGACTTGAAATCACAGTTCGGGGATTTTGAAAGTAAATTGGTTCTCTATTTTGGTTCATCACTCATTGATCCACAGGGCCTGAGCCGGGCCATGCAAGAGGGTTTTGGGTCCGCGGAGCTATTTGGTTGCTCAACGGCCGGAGAAATCGCCAGCGGCAAGATGCTGAAAGAGTCCGTCGTGGCCATGGGTTTTGATGATACCGCGATTCAGGATATCAAGATTGAAATCGTGGAACCGCTCAGCGGGACGCCTGACGTGAAATCGAACTTCAAATCCTTTGAACGGCACTTCGGTAAGCCCATGAGCGAAATGGGCGTTCAGGAATATGTCGGCATCATTCTTATTGACGGGCTCAGGGGAACCGAAGAGAAGATCATGGATCAGATAGGGGATCTGACCCAAGTCACATTTATCGGGGGATCAGCCGGGGATGATCTCAAATTTGAAAAGACGCACGTCTATGCCAACGGCAGGGCTTACACGGACGCGGCTATCCTTGCCTTGCTCAAACCGGGAATCGGTTTCGATGTTATCAAGACCCAGAGTTTCAAGGCCCTGGACAAACGCCTGCTCGTAACCAAAGCCGATGAAGCCGCCAGAGAAGTGATCGAATTCGATCACAGGCCCGCTGCCCAGGCCTATGCCGACGCAGTGGGCGTTCCCGTAGCAGAGGCGGGTACCCATTTCATGAGTCATCCCATCGGTTTGATGGTCGGTAACGAGCCCTATGTAAGAAGTCCCCAACAGATTAAAGACGGGTCAATGGTCTTCTACTGCAACGTCCTTGAGGGGATGGAATTGTCCGTGCTCGAATCCACGGACATCGTGGCGGATACCAGGAAGGCGATCGAAGACAAAAAAAATGAATTGAAAGACATTTCAGGAATCGTCAATTTTCATTGTATCCTGAGGACATTGGAATTAGAGGCCAAAGGTCAGACCGAAGGATACGGCAAAATCTTCTCGGACATTCCGACCGTTGGATTCAGCACCTACGGTGAAGAATACATCGGACACATTAATCAGACCTCAACGATGCTCGTTTTCCGTTGAGCGGTGAATTTTTTTGATCATGGGTGGAAAATTGCGCGCATCTCGCGACATATTTTTCCACCCATAACCTACCGATTTTTATTCGAAAACGTACTTCGACCCAACACTGTTGAGAATAAAGGCATCAGGAAAGCTTTCCGAAAACCGGTTGATCGCCTTCCAACCCGTACAGTGCATCGGCACGATCACTTCCGGTTTCATTTCCTTGATGTCCTCAATCGCTTGCTCCATGCTCTTTTCATAGGCGGGACCGGAAAGGTGAAAGCCACCGATAATGGTATGGATATTATCAATTCCAGTGAGTTTTCGTCCGTAGCGGACGGTGTTAACAATCCCTGAGTGGGCACATCCTGAAATTACGACCAGCCTCTCGTCTTTCAAGCGAACGACCAAAGACTGGTCATCCTTAATGTTGTCTTTCTCCTCTTTTCCATTCCTCACGAGTCTTGCATAGGGGATCCCTTTTTCGTAGGAAGTTGTTCGTTCCACCTGACCGGTGACCAAGATCATATCCCCGGCAAGAAGCACGGGTTCTTTGGATTCAACAATCTCAGTCACATAAGCGGTCAATTTTTCTCTTTTCAGGGTCTCGGGGAAAAAATTTCTGCTCCCGTCATCCATAACGGCGAAGCGGGGAGAATGAAAGGCTTCGGGGTGAACGACAACAGGCACGCGGCGATTAAGGCTTTCAAGGATGGGATAGAGTGATCCCGTATGATCCATATGCCCGTGGCTTAAGACGATGGTCTCGATATCATTGATATCCATTTCAAGAAACTTGAGATTGTGGAGCACCCCGTGCTCGGTATAACCGGTATCAAAAAGTATGGTGTGCCTTTCTTCGCCTCCATACACCGTTACGAAAAGGGACAAACCGTGTTCGGCCACCACATTATCCGTGGTGATCACCCCGTCCTT
>CAZXWJ010000172.1:0-9039 GCA_964644375.1 uncultured Desulfobacteraceae bacterium
AAACGAGGAACCTCTTTTCCTGCCTTGAGAAAGGCCTCGATGTCTCTCAGATTATCGTGGTAGAGAACATGGTCTTCTTCCCTGACAAATTCGATGTCGGTTATGGGGGAAGGAATGCGGCATTGACCAAGGGTATTTACTTCAAGGGATCGATCGAAATTCAGCAAGGCAACCTCCAACGCATATCCGGCCATTTATATCGGTAGAAATGATAATAATCAGAATACATTATTTGGCCGAGGATAGGCAAGGATCTTGATGCTGAAGTCGCCTCATCGGCGTTTTCATCCGAAAAAATTTAGCGGGGCAAAAGTTACCAGTGACTGAAGCAATGCTGAAGTTACGAGTGACTAAAGTGATCTAAAGTGACTAAAGTTATGGAAGGAGCCTGAGGAATAATAGAAATACTTTGAAGATCGAACTCGCGAGTCGAAGATGCCGTTTGCGGTGAGATTCATTTTAACATAGAATAGATGGTCCTTCTCCGCGTAGCGGGATCTTCGAAGCGCGAGTCGAAGATTCCCGCCTTCAGCGGGATTGGAGTGTTGGAGAATTGGAGTATTGGAAAAACACCAAGCGATCGTCAGGGTTTTTTATGCGTTCATCCCATGCCGCCTAACCTGAGCAGCGGGATCTTCCACCACTCCATTACTCCAGTCATCCAATACTCCGGGAATCTTGAAATTCCGGTTTCTTTATTCGCCTTCGCCAGGGGCTTCGGCCCGACAATGATGGCGAGGTGAACCGCGCCGTAGCTCGAAGAGCGAAGGCTGGTTGGCTTCGGCGCAATTCTGCTTTGATACCCCGTCACGCCATGGCGTGACTGCGGGGAGCTTCATTATAATTTTTTTCCTGATCAAGGTCGCGAAGCGACACCGCAACTTTAGTCACTCGACACTTTAGTCACTTGTAACTTTTATCCCCCTCCGGGGTTAAGCCAGAGCCGGGCATTCCGGCCCCTGAACACTGACACCCCACATCCTTCTTCATGCCTGTAGGTCGGGAATCTTCGATGGGGGTGGATTTTTTGAAACTAAACGCCCCTCTTGGAATGGCTCCCGGCGGACTGTGAGATATGAATGCCCACCAGACGGGCGATCAGGACAGCCAGGTAAAGTTGCCCCGTGACGGCCTCCAGGACGGAGAGGGACCGGGCGGGGGTTGACATGGGAGTAATATCACCGTAGCCGAGGGTTGTAAGGGTGACGAAACTGTAATAGACAAACCAGGCGGTATGTTCCATCCGTTCTCGATCGAATTGAAAAGATCCGGGCTGGAAATGTTCCAGAAGAGTGAAAAATATGCCCCACATGAATCCGATGAGAAAATAGACGCAGACGGCGCCGATAATGACATCTCCGGTAACCTCTTTTTCCGTAAAGAGGTGGTTCAGAATGACAATCGCAGCATAAAAGAAAAAGAAGAAAAGAAAAATATTCCCCAGGATGCCCAAGGCAGGTGTCTTTAAAAAGTAGTATACCCATGAGCAGACGATAGCGGGAAGGGCGATGAAAAGGCCGACAAGAAAGACGCCTTTATTTGCACTGACGGCATAGACTCCGGAAAAGAGCATGAGCGTAAAGAAGATGTCCATCAGGATATTGATCTGAAAAAATCCTTCCAGGAACGGTCGCAGGGCGAAGATGAGTAACATGGAGATGAGCAGGAGGAGAAAACGACCCATGCGTATCTCGGTGAATGGGATATAGATCTCTTTACCCATCTGTAATCGCCTTGATTGCATTTTGAAATAGAAAAACTGGTCCTCCGGACCGGTCGAAGATCCCGTCTTCAGCGGGATTGGAGTGTTGGAGAATTGGAGTATTGGAAAAACACCAAGCGATCGTCAGGGTTTTTTATGCGTTCATCCCATGCCGTCTTAGCTGAGCAGAGGGATCTTCCACCACTCCACTACTCCAGTCATCCAATACTCCTCGAACCTTGAAGATCCGGTCTCTTTATTTACTCAACCGGCTCATTTTTCGTTTTCGCCGGTAAAAGAAGATCACCCCAATCGGTCCTACGGCCCATCTCGTCCTTGGTTTCTTGGGGCACGAATTCATTTCCAACACGAATCTGCCAGCCGCCGCCCAGCGCCTTGTATATGGCGACCAGACCCAGGGTCACGGAGCCTTCCTTCGCCGTAAGAAGGTCTTGCACTTGCACCAGGAAGCGCTGCGTGTCGATAACCCTCTGGTAGTCTACCAACCCCTCCCGGTACTGGATCAAAGAGAGATCGACCGAACGGCTCGCTGCTTTGACGCTGGAGGTCAGGAACCCGACTTCTTCCTGGGATTTCAGAAAGGCGGAAATGCCGTCCTCTACTTCCCGGGAGGCCTTCAGCACCGTATTGATATAATTCGCAGCCAGTTGCTGGAATCGGGCGTCCTGGACACGGACCCTGTTCTTGATACGCCCATAGTTGAAGACATTCCATTGAAAGGAAAGTCCGCCTAAAAACTCGATGCTATCCGAATCCCAGAGATCGCCGAGTGAACTCCCCCCCGGGAACCCCGCCGCCGTGACGGCCGCATCGCTTGCGCTCAACCCGATAGAACCGAGGAGGGAAAACCGGGGGTAGAGATCGGCCTTGGCCAACCCGATCAGGGAGCACTGTGCGGCCATCCGTCTCTCTGCAACACGAATGTCCGGGCGGCGCCTCAATAATTCCGCCGGAACCCCCACCGCCACCTGGGGTGCGACTGCGGGGATCGGCCTTGGTCCGCCGAGCATGTGTTCCAGGTCGCCCGGGAGTATACCCAGAAGCAGGGCAAGACCGTTCCCGGCTTGGCGCAATTGGGCCTCCAGGCGTGGGATAGAGGCCTGGGTGTCTCCCAGAAGTGCCCTGGCCTGGGAGACATCCAGTTCGGTCACGTCTCCCCCCTCGAAACGGACCTGTGCGATTTCCCGAGACCGTTCCTGAATCTTGACATTTTCATGGGCAATGGCCAGGCGCGCCTCGAGGGTACGGATGAGAACATAAGTGCGGGCCACTTCGGCCGTCAGGCTGACCAGGATGTCGTCGTAGTTGGCGATAGAGGCATCCAGGTTCCAGACACCGGATTCGACGGCACGGCGAAATTTGCCCCAGAAATCCATTTCCCAGGCCGCGTCAAAGCCGAGACCGGCTTCGCCATAATTGAAGTCGGCGCTCGGTGTCGTATTCGCCGCGTTCTCGCTGGCGCTGACCCGGGTGACATCGACCCTGGCCTGCTGCAGTTGCGGGTATCGATTCCCGACAGCGATCCCAAGCTCCGCCCTGGCCTCCAGAATCCGAATCCCCGCAATACGGAGGGACAGATTCTGTTGATAGGCGGTTTCGATAAGGGCGTCCAGAACGGGATCATTGAACATCTTCCACCAGGTGCTGAAGTCAGCCGGTTCGCTCTTGATCCTGGAATCGTCCTTTTCGATCCAGGTTTTCATTTCAGGAGCCTGTGGCCGGATATAGTCCGGACCCACGGCACAGCCGGCCATGAGGCCCAGGGTCAGTGTCAGGGGGAAGAGCTTGTGCCCGGTAAGCCTTTTTAAAATTCGAAGTCTTTGAGACATATCATGACCCCTTTCAGCCCACAGCTCCAGGTGCCCATGGGAGGTTGATTCGCCTTTGGAAGCCTGTTCCTTGACTTTAGGCACTCGAAATTTTAGTCATTTGTAAATCTTATTCTTTCAGGCCTGTTCATCTTGTCTGGTGTGTCGTCTCCCTATTTTCCTCACCCCTCCGGCTCCTGCCTTACCTTATAGACGACCGCGTAGAGTGTGGGCACCACGATCAGGGTCAAGACGGTGGCAAAACCGAGACCGAACATGATGGTGACGGCCATGGCGATAAAAAAGGCATCCTGAAGCAGGGGCATCATGCCTAAAATGGTGGTGAGAGCGGCCATGGATACCGGAATCAGGCGGCTCACACCAGAGTCGATGACGGCCTGAAGCGCCGGTTTTCCGCTCGAAAGCTCTAGGTCGATCTGGTCGATCAAAACGATCGCGTTCTTGATCAGCATGCCTGAGAGGCTCATGAGCCCCAGAAGGGCCATGAATCCGAAGGGCTGATCGAGGAGCAGCAGGCCGGCCGTGACGCCGATTAGGGACAAAGGCACCGTGAACCAGATGATGAGGGTCTTTTTGATGGAGTTGAAAAGAAACAGGACGATGAGGACCATAAGCCCGAAGAATACGGGCAGTGAACTCGAAAGGCGGTCATTGGCCTTCGCGGAGTCCTCCAACTCTCCTCCCCAGGCCATGAAGTAACCGGGCAGGCCCTTGAGGGGCCACATGTCGGAATACCCGACCTTGAGCGTTTGTGCGGTAAATTTTTTGAAGGGATCCTTGCCCTGAGCCACTTTGCTGCCAAGGATCTTACCCACATCCACATTCAGAACCTCCTCGATTTTTGGTTTTACCCTGACGATGAGTTCACTGGGCAGTCCTTCACGGGGGTCCGCATGGACTTTCAGCATTTTGAATCGATCCCTGCGCCAAAGGTGGGCGTTTTCGAATTCCGTTTTGACTCCGGTGACGACCTGGCCCATGGGGACCATGGTTTGTGCGGCAGGGCTCCAGATCTGGATCGCATCCATGCTGTCAAGGTCGGCCCGCTCTGCTTCAGGCGATCGGGCCACAATGGGAAGTAATTCATCACGCTCTTTGAAAACACCCACCGGGGTGCCTTCAAAGGCCGCCTCAAAGGCCCGGGCAATATCCGGTCTTTCGAGGCCCGCCCTGAGGGCGGGGACCTCCGCCATCTGGGGCCTCACGACCTTGACCATATCTCGCCATTCGTTTCTTACGGCCTTTATCTTCGGCTCGTCGAGGAGTACGCTCTCGGCCCTGGATGCCAGCTCCCGAAGCACTTTTTCGTCCGGTCCATAGAGCCGAAGCTGAATCTTGCCGCCGGTAGAGGGCCCCAGGACAAACAACCTGACATTGATGACGGCCTGAGGAAACATGTGTTCGAGATCGCGCTGGACGTCACGGGTCAAGGTCGGGATGCTTTTGTAGTTGTCCACGTCCACCAGGATCTGAGCAAAGCTGGAATAATTCTTTTCAGGCGTATAAGTCAGCATAAATCGCACTTGACCTCCGCCCAGCATGCTTGTGAGATGGGTTATGCCTTCACGCTTTACCAGTTTTTCTTCCGCCCGCTTCACTTGCCGAAGGGTCTCCCGAATGTCCGTCCCCTCAGGAAACCAGAAATCGATGTAAAATTGGGAGCGGGTGGAATCCGGGAAAAAGCTGTTCTTTACGCCGCCAAAGCCGATGAGCGCGGCAAAAAACAAGACAACCACAACGATCAGGGTTACCCAGCGAAGGCGGATGCAGGTGGAAAGAAGGTTGCGGTAGAGCATGTAGAACTTTCCGCTGTAGGGATCTTTTGGAGGCCTCGAATTTCCCGTTCCCGCCGATTTGACCTTGAGAAAGGTCTTGCAGAAGAGGGGCGTGCTGGTCATCGCCGTGATCCAACTCATCAGGAGGGATATCAGAATGACGTAAAACAGGGAACGGCAATACTCCCCGGTGCTGTCCTGGGACGTGCCGATGGCTGCGAAGGCGGCAACGGCCACGAAGGTGGCTCCGAGCAGGGGGGTGCCCACCTGACCCACCACCTCTCGGGCGGCGGTGAGGGCGTCGGTTCCCTGCTCCATCCTCACCTTCATCCCGTCCGTTACCACGATGGCGTTGTCCACAAGCATACCGAGGGCGATCACCAGTGCCCCCAGGGAAATCCTCTCCAGGGTGATCTCTCCCATGGCCATGATGATGAAGGTCCCCGTGATGGTGACTAAAAGAATCCCCCCGATGATCAGCCCGCTTCGAAAGCCCATGAAGATGAGAAGCACGACGACGACGATAACGACCGCTTCCACGAGGTTGATGAGAAAACCGTTGATTGCCCCGCTCACGGAGCGACTCTGAAGGGAGATGACCTGCAAATTCATGCCGATCGGCCGCATGGCCTCAAGTTCCTTGAAACGTTCCTCCAGGGAGTTTCCCATGTTGACGACATTGCCGCCCAGCACCGTCGAGATCGCCAATCCGACAGCGGGTTTTTGGTCGTAATACAGGAGGGTGGTCGGAGGGTCCCCGTATCCCCGCTTGATGTCCGCCACGTCCCGGAGAAAGACCATGCTCTTTGAATCCGGTCCCCGGCCCCTGATGAGCAGGTTGGCGATCCCCTGTTCCGAGGTGAATCCCCCAGTCGGACTGATGGGGATGTATTCCCTGCCCAGATGCATGTATCCGGCGTTTGACGGTATATTCTTGGCGCGAAGGGCCTGGTAAATGTCCTGGGGCGCGATACCGAATTGGGCCATCTTTTCGCGTCGCATCTCGATGTAAATCACTTCGGACTGTACACCGTAGAAGACGATCCTTTTCACGTCTTCGGCCTTCAACAACTCACGCTGAAGGAACTTGGCATATTCATAAATCTCTTTATAGGTGTACCCTTCTCCTGTGATGGCCATGAAGGACCCGTACACATCACCGAAATCGTCATTTACGATGGACGGGCCCGCGCCGGGGGGGAGTTGTTTCTGATAGTCGTTGACCTTGCGTCGCAATTCATCCCAGACCTGGGGCAGGGAGTCTTTGTCGTACCTGTCTTTCATGGTCACCTGCACAATGGAAAGATCCCTCGATGATCGCGACTCCACCCGCTCGAGTTGACCCATCTCCTGGCAGGCCTTTTCGATCACGTTGGTCACTTCCTCCTCGACTTCGGCTGCAGAGGCCCCCGGATAGGGGATTATAATCACCGCGTCTTTGATGGTGAATTCCGGATCTTCCAAACGGCTCAGGTTGTTGAAAGAGACCCATCCGACCACCAGGAGAAGGATCGTGATGACCCAGGTGATGACGCTCTTATGAATGCTCCATTCCGCAATGTTCATCTTTGCTCTCCCGGGCAATGACTCTTAAGGTCAACAAGTATTCGGGTCCGGAGGGCCCAGCTTTGACTCAAACCCAAAAGGGGATCAGAGTTGCAAGTGACTAAAGTTTCGGTGTCGCTCCGCGACTTGCATCAAGAAAACGATCACAATATTGAGACTGGTAGTTCAAGACTCCGATCCCGCTGAAGAGGGGATCTTCGACTGTCCCCTAAGGACCAGGTTTCAATATCGAATAAAGCTTTGCCCTCCAGGCAGGGGCAGGCTTGGCCGCCTTAGGCGTGGCATGATCCCAATTTAAAGGGTCCCTTCAAAAGGCCTGACCTTCATCCCCTCCCTGAGCCGGCTCACCCCGCTCACCGCAATCATCTCTCCGCTTTTAAGATCCTTTTCGATCTGAATACTGTCCTGCCCGGTAAGCTTTCCCGTGGTGATCTTGCGGCGATGAACGGTCATCTTTTCCCGGTCCACTACCCACACATTTGAGTTGCCCTGATCATCCGCAAAGACCGCAATGGCCGGAATGACGAAGAACCCACCTTTTCTTTTGTCTGCAGGCGGTTCACCTACCACCGTAGCGGTCATGCCGGGCAGGACGGTGACCCCCTCCTTGGGGCGGTCCATTTCAAATACCACCTGATAGGTCTGAGTCTTCGGGTCGGCACGAGTGGCGAATTCTTTGATTTTCAGGGGGAACTCTTTTCCGGGGGCCGCGGCGAATTCTGCGTGGGCATTCGCCTTTTTCCCCGGTTCGGCGGTTTCTCTAATGGAAGACACAAT
This sequence comes from uncultured Desulfobacteraceae bacterium, assembly GCA_964644375.1. Lineage (GTDB taxonomy): Bacteria > Desulfobacterota > DSM-4660 > Desulfatiglandales > HGW-15 > CAYNYM01. The sequence continues at coordinate 7,671 of CAZXWJ010000172.1, forward strand.
GCTTTCCGGCAGTTCAACTAGAATTTCGAGGCGGGATATGTCGTCAAGGCTCACAATGGTCTGCTTGGCCCGGACTTCCTGAAAATTATCCACATACCTCTTGGAAATGACGCCGGCAAATGGCGCACGGAGGGTGGCATAGCCGAGCCTGTCCTTGGCAGCATCCGCGGCCGCCCGAAGGGATTCGATATCCGCCTTCGTCCTGTCCACCGATTCCAGCCTTCGGACGACCATACTCGCACTCGCGGCGCCGGGATCCTGTCTTTGAATCCTCAGGATGCGATCGTATTCGCTTTGGGCACCCGCCAGGGCCGCATTGGCCTTTGCCAGCTGACCTCTGGCATTCCGAAGGTTGTTCTCAAAGTCCCTCTGGTCGAGGCGTGCCACGATTTGTCCCGCCTTGATCTCCTGGCCCTCGTCCACCGGAAGTTCCCTGAGGGTTCCATCCACCTGGAAAGCCAGATCCGCCCGCTTTGCGGCCCGTACAATGCCGGGAAATTTGCGTTTAAGGGCCACGGTACTCGATGTGACGGTCATCATTTTGACCGGTCGGACTACCTCCTTCTCTGGCGCCTTCTCTTCTTCTTTGCCGCAGGAGGCCATAAAAAAAAGGCCTGCAAAGATCAGGAAAAAGACCAGAGAAAACGGCCTGGCGGGCCGTCTGTCATCCTGAGTGTTTTTTTCGGGTTCCATAGGCATGCCTCGTCAATTTCTTTTACTGAAAAACCGGGTTTGATGATGCGAGTCAAAAATAATTGGGAATCTGAGGGCTTGGTCAAATCACTAAAGTGATTTAATTGTTGGGATTCTTGTATATAAGAATTGATTGATGTGAAGGTAAGGTCTATTATGCATTTACATCATATTAAAGAGATATTAAACATAGCGAACCTTGTCAATAGGGTGGAGACCGTATTTGTTGCAGAGATTCACCCTACAAAAGTCAGGGGCAGGCTTTTAGTCCGAATCACGGGCGGTAATTTTTGAAGAAGGACTTGAATGCAGCTGTTTTATGGTTAAAAAAGAAAGAAGAGAAGAAGGAGCCTGCGTCATCTTAAAGACGCTATCAGATGATACCAACCCCGCTGGGCGGGAAGGGGGCAGAAAATGAAAAAGACAGTATTATTTGTCGGCGTATTTCTGGTTTTTCTTTCACAATGTCTTTTTGCCGGTGCCGGTGAATTTACAGAGGCCGTTTCAAAAGGCTATGTAACACCCCAATGGTTGAAGATGCATGCCGATGATACCGGGTTCATCATTGTGGATGTGAGTTTTGAAAAAATACATTATGAGAAAGATCACATTCCCGGGGCGGTTTATGTGGACTGGAGACGCGACTTGGCTGATCCGGATGAGAAAAAATACTATC
>CAZXWJ010000173.1:0-8980 GCA_964644375.1 uncultured Desulfobacteraceae bacterium
GACGGGTTGGCATTATAGGTATCGTCCACGAGCGTTACGCCGCCTTCCAGTGAGAAGAGCATAAAACGTCCGGGGATTCCTCCGAACGCCTCCAAACCCTGAGCGATATGCTCCGCCTTTTCTTCGAAACACAGGGCGATGGCACAGGCAGCCAGCGCATTGTGCACATTTTGAATCCCGGGGACCCTCAACCTGACGGGCAGCGTCCTTCCGTCATAGCGGAGGTCGAAGGCGATGCCCTCACGGCCCAGATCCCGTATGCCCTCTGCGCCGATATCATGCCTCGTCCCCAGGCCATAGGTCAGGACCTGTTTTGCAAAAGGCATGGCCGTCTTTATCAAAAGTTCATCGTCACCGTTTAAAAGGACCCTTGCTTCGGGAGCAATTTTCTCCACGAGTTCCACTTTGGCCCTTGCCACGCCCTCTATATCGCCCAATCCTTCGAGATGGACCCCGGCCACATTGGTAATAAGGCCGATATTCGGGGCGGCGATCTCCGTAAGGCGCGCAATCTCACCGGGTCGGTTCATCCCCATCTCCACCACGGCCCTTTGGTGTGTTTCGGTCATGTCGAACAGGGTGAGCGGCAATCCGATCAGGTTATTGAAGTTCCCCTTGTTTTTCAGGGTGACCCCGCCCAGTTCGAGGATGCTCGCAGCCATCTCTTTGGTCGTGGTTTTCCCGACGCTCCCCGTAATCGCGGCCACCGGAATACCGTGGGCCCGCCTCCACCATCCGGCTAAATCTCCGAGGGCCTTCAAGGTGTCGGACACCTTGATAACGGCCGAATCGTTCGCCTCGGGTATAGCGTTCCGGGAAAATTCTTCCAGGACGAGCCCCGCCGCTCCCTTTTCGAGCGCGCCTTTTACGAAATCATGACCGTCATGGGTGCCACCCCGAAGGGCCCAAAAAAGATTTCCCGGTGCAATCTCCCGTGAATCGGTGCTCAGACCGTTGAAAGTGACTTCCGCCGAACCGCACATCAATTCTCCCCGAACCGGTTGCAGGATTTCAGCGGCGGTGATATCACTCCATCGGGCCGTCATGCCCCCACCTCCGACGCAGCCAGAACGGCTTCCTCACGATCATCGAAATGTCTTTTTTCCCCGCCCACGATCTGATAGTCCTCATGCCCCTTCCCGGCAATCAAGATGAGATCCTCATCCGCAGCCAGTCTAAAGGCCTTTCGAATGGCCTCTCTTCTCTCCGGTTCAATGAGATAACCCCTGCCATGAGTCCGACTCTCCGCCCCTTCGATCAAGGGCTCCAAACCCGACTCCCGGACGCCTCTTTCGATCTCCGCTATGATAGCCAGGGGGTCTTCACTGCGCGGGTTGTCGGACGTGATCACCGCCAGATCACTGTTTTTTCCCGACACGAATCCCATCTCATATCTTTTTCCTCTATCCCGGTCTCCTCCACACCCAAAGACGGTGATCAGGCGACCTTCCGTCAAGGGACGCAAGGTCTGAAGGGCCTTCAGGAGTGCGTCCGGGGTATGGGAGTAGTCCACGACGACATTCAATCCCCGGGTGTTTTTTACCCGTTCCAACCGCCCGGGCACGGACTTCAGGGTTTCGATCCCCCTTGCCGCCGTTTCCAGGTTCACTCCCAGGGAAAGAGCCGCACCGACCGCACCAAGAATGTTGTAAACGTTGACTTCCCCAAGCATGGAGGACCGTATCCGTCTCTCCCCTGTCGGCGTCACCAGCCTGATCTCCATCCCCAGACTGTTCGAGGAGACGATATCCGCCCGAACCTGGCACGCCTTGTCGAGGCCATAGGTCAATACCCGTGCGGGCGTTATGGCGGCAAGATCCCTCCCATTCGGGTCATCCATATTGAGCACGGCGGTACTCCCCGCAACAAGTCCTCGAAACAAAAGGCTCTTGGCCTCGGAATAGGCCTCCATGGTCCCGTGATAATCGAGGTGATCTCTTGTGATATTGGTAAAAACGGCCACCTTGAAGGGACAGTCACCGGTTCTTCCCTGATCCAGGGCATGGGAGGAGACTTCCATGACCACTTCCGTTGCCCCTGAGTCGGCCATATCACGAAGGATACGCATCAGATCCAGGGACTCGGGTGTCGTAACGGAAGCCGGTCGCATTTGATCGGATAGCCTGTAATTTATCGTACCGACCACCCCGGGCTTCTGCCCGGCCATCGAAAGGATCGATTCCAGCAGGTAGCTGATCGTGGTCTTGCCGTTCGTGCCCGTAATCGCCACGAGGTTCATCTTCTCGAAAGGACGCCCGTAAAATTCGACGGCCAGTTTTGACAGGGTTTTTCTTGAATCCTGAACTCGAATCAGGGCCGCCTTCCCCTCTAATCCCCTGAAATCCTCTGCCACCAGCGCAGCAGCACCTCTCTCAAGGGCATCACGAAGATAGAGATGGCCGTCCAAGGCATGACCCCTGATCGCTACAAAAAGAAATCCGGGTTTCACTTCCCGCGAATCATAGGCCAACCCCAGGATTTCCTGATCGGAATTTCCTGTGAAGTCATACGCCTCGACGGCCTTTAAGAGTTGATTGAGTTTCATGCCTTTTTTGTCAAATATCTCTTCAAATATTCCGAATACCTTTTCCGACCCTCACACAGGAGGTCTGAATCTGACCTTGACCTCTTTGGTCTTCTCCAACCCAGTGCCCGGGCGGGGGGTCTGTTTAAAGGCCAGTCCAGTCCCTTCCAGAACGACGGTCAAACCCAGTGCCCTGGCCTTTCTCAATACTTCACGCATGGTTTTGCCTCTGAAATCCGGAAGCAAACTCTCGTCGTCGGCGTTTTCTTTGACATCCGGCTCATAGAGACTTGCCCTGATCTTCGCCAGTTCACCGTCCTCCTTGACCAGTCTGTTTTGGGGGTTGACCCGGAGAACGTTGAGCGTCCGGGCACCGACCTCCCTGAACACAGGACCGGCCACCGATCCCCCGTAATAGAGCCCCCTGGGCTCGTCAACGGAGACCAGCATGACCAACTTGGGGTGGTCTACCGGCGCAAAGCCGACAAAGCTGGCGATATAGTTACGTCTGGAATATCTTTTGGTCTTCGGATCTATTTTGCGGGAAGTGCCTGTCTTCCCGGCAGCCCGGTAGCCCGGAATGGCCGCAAGGGGTGCCGTTCCCTTCTCATCAACCACGCCTTCAAGGATTAGGGCCACCTTTTTTGCGGTTCGCTTCGACAAGACGCGCCGGACCATTTTGGGATGGATCCTTCGAACCACATGTCCCCGGGAATCCAGAATCTCCTTCACCACATAAGGCCGCATCAGTTTGCCGCCGTTGGCTATGGCAGCCATGGCCAGGGTCACCTGCAGGGAAGTTGCCGACATACCATGACCGAAAAAACTCGTCGCCCGGTCGATAACCCGTGTGTTCTCTGCCGGTCTGATATATCCGGAAACCTCTCCCTGAAGGTCGATCCCGGTTTTGCTCCCGAAGCCGAATTTTTTCAGGAATTCTGAAAAATTTTTGTACCCAAGTTTCTGTCCGATCTTCACCGCGCCGATATTGCTGGACAAGGTTACAATCTCGGAAACACTCATTTTCCCGTGCTTCTTGGTGTCGTGAATCGTCCGACCGCCAACCTTGAATGCCCCGTCCTCACAATAAAACAAGGTCTGAGGCGAGACGGCATGCTTTTCCAGCGCCGCGGCCAGAAGAAAGGCCTTGATGGTTGACCCCGGTTCGTAGCAATCCGTAACGGTCCGGTTTCGCCATCGGGAAGGGCGGTGTTTCCGAAACACATTTGGATTAAAGAGGGGCGCGACGGCCATAGCCAGAATTTCCCCCGTATCAGGATTGACGACGATGCAATGCCCGCTCTTGGCCTTTGTCTTTTTGACCACGGCATGGAGGGCCTGTTCCGCCCTGTACTGGATATCCTTGTCAATGGTGAGAACAAGACTGTGCATCTTGTCCTCTTGCGTTGCCGGCATATTGACGTAAAAGGGCCGCCCCAAGGCGTCTCTCATCTGCATCAGACTGACCTGCGGACCTCTCAGAATTTGATCATATTTTTTCTCAAGCCCTTCGAGGCCCTGGTTGTCGTCGCCGGCAAAACCGATCAGATGTCCGGCGATTTCACGCCCCGGATAATAGCGTCTGCTTTCCTTTGCAAAACCGATCCCCTGCAATCCCAAGGCCTTCACCAGCTCGACCTTTTCTGACGGCATTTTTCGCTTTATCCACACAAAGGAGCGTTTGCGCTTCAGGAGGCTCAGGATTGTGTGCTGTTTCGTGTTGAGGATTTTAGAGAGCTGTTTGGCGGTATCGAGCTTGTTCTCTACCTGTTTTGGATGGGCATAGATGGATCCGACTTCCACGCTAACGGCCAGTTCGTGTCCTTCTCGGTCGTAGATCGTGCCCCGTTTGGGCGGGAGTTTAATAAGCCCCCTGTAGCCTGCACGGGCAATAGAGGCCAGCTTGTCTTTTTCCAGAACTTGAAGTTGATATGCCCGCGCCAGTATGACCCCCAGCCCGCCGATAAAAAAAAGCGCAACCAGATAAATTCGGAACCTGATCCATTTCTTTTCGCTCACCTTCATGGCAAGACGTTAATTTGCTCGGGCAGGGCCTCCTTTAGGCCCAGACTACGGGTGACCTCTTCAAGGTACTGAGGGGAGAGATAGGTCGCCAATTCAACCCTTAATTTCCGGTTCAGTTCCTTGAGTCTCAATTCCTCCTTTTTCAACCGACTCAAATCATAACCGATTTGAGTTCCTTCAAAATTAGACCAGACGTAACCTATACCCGTCCCCATAAAAATCAGCAGCATGATCGCAATGAGAAAGATCTGTCGATGGGACAAGCGAAACCCACCCTTCTTTTTCTTTGCATTCTGAATGCGGATCCCCGTACGGGTATTCCGTCTACCGGCGACATCGGAAGTCCTTATAGGCCTTACCATGTTAGATCCTTTCCGCCGCTCTCATCATGGCGCTGCGCGCCCTTGGGTTTTTCTCTATTTCCTGCCGGCCCGGCCTGAGCCCTTTTCTGTTCACTCTTCTGAAAAGGGGCTTTTTCCCGCAGACGCATTGCGGAAAATCCGGAGGACAGGTACACCCTTTTTCCCATTGTGCCATGGCCCTTTTGATCATCCTGTCTTCAAGAGAGTGGTAGGTTAATACGACCAGTCGGCCCCCCGTCTCGATCTGGGCAGGGATCCTCGTCAGGAATAATTCCAGATTTTCCAATTCTCTGTTGACGGCAATTCTGAAGGCCTGAAAAGTTCGGGTCGCCGGGTGACGTGCCCCCGGGCCATAAGTCCTGGGTACAACCGATGCGACCAGGTCCGCCAATTGCATGGAAGAACGGAAACTTTTTTTTTTCGCTCCCGCACAATCGCCCTCGCAATCGCCTTCGCCCTTCGCTCTTCCCCGTAATTGCGCAGGATTTTTTCCAGTTCTCTCGGCGACAGGCCTTCAATCAATCCGGCTGCATCGACTGCTTCTTCAGTGTCCATTCTCATATCCAGGGGTTCATCCCGGCTAAAACTAAATCCCCGACCGGAATGGTCCAGTTGGTATGTGGACATGCCGAGATCCAGCAGGACACCACTCACAGTGTGAAGCCCCAAACGAGCGAGGACTTCAGGGAGTTCGCTGTAATTCGATTTGACCAGGGTCAGCCTCTCCCCCAGTGAAGCAAGTCTTTTCCGGGAAAGCTCGACGGCATCCGGATCTCTGTCGAGGCAAATGAGTTGCCCCTTCTCCGCGATCTCACAGGCTATCGCCTCACTGTGACCGCCACTCCCGACCGTGCCGTCCACATAAATACCCTCGGGGTCCGTCACCAGGGACCTTATCACTTCGGGAACCAGAACGGGTTCGTGGGGAAAATCCATTTCCGGGGCTCTCCTAAACCTTCGATTTCTCGTGAATCTTCCGACTTATTTCCAGAAAGTCCTTTTGGTCCTGCTTGAATTCCACATCCCACTTTTCCCGGTCCCAGATCTCGAATTTTTTCATAGCCCCCGCCAGGACCACTTCCTTTTTGAGCCCGGCGGTCTCACGCAGATCCGGTGGAATCGTAATTCTGCCCTGTTTTAGTGGACATTCTTGGGCGCCTGAAATAAAATATCGAATGTACTTGATGGCGTCCGGATCCAGATCGGACAACCCTGCCACCTTCTCTTCGTAGGCTCGCCAGTCTTCGCGGGTAAAGGCCCACAAGCAATTGAAGTGATTGGTGAGCACCAGGCAGTCGCCGGCCTCCCCCTTCAGGGCTTCTTTGAATCGAGACGGGATGGCCAGCCGCCCTTTTGCATCAAGGTTATGTTTTGAACGCCCGTTGAACATAATTTTAATCGTTTTGACACCTTGTGACACTCTGTACCATTTTGCACCACTTTATGACTTTTTATGGCACACCCCCCCCTTTGTCAAGGAAAAAATGGATGAAAAGGATGTATTAGGTGGGTTCGAAGGGAGAGAAATTTCCGTCGGGTTTCCGTTCAAGGAACTTTATGAATTTTCAGGGGCAAGGGCCGTCTCTGAATGTCGGACATTCCTCTTGGCATTCAGCAGTCAGCTCGGGGGCCATGGGCGCAGAATCAAGAAGCGGCAGGAAACCAAGGATGGCCCGATAATTTGTTTTTCCAAATCCGGCGACATATTTTCTCCTCTAAATGCGCCAGGGAAAAATCACTTGCATCCTTAAAGACCAGTTTTTACAATATAATATTATGCAAAGGCAAAAAAAATGCTGTTATGATTTGTGTACCGGGACAACCGCAAGGAGCCGTGAGGGGTTTCTTGAGACTATCGAATTTTTCCAGTTAAGACCGTTGGATTTTTTCTTTTTTTGACACAGAGGAGGTTTCAATATGGCAGGGTTGATTATTTGGAAGAAACAAGAAATCAACAGATTAAGACGGGATATGGACCGTCTCTTCACCCGGCTGTGGGACGACTTTGGTGTTCCACTCTTCCCCAGGCAGACCAGACGACTTCCCTCCCTTGACTTGTCCGAGAGCGACGACACCTTGATCCTCAAGGTTGAGGTGCCGGGCATCCACCCCGACGATCTCGAAATATTCATTACCGAAAACATTCTGACCATTCGAGGGGAAATGAAGCAGGAATTCGCAGACGATGGCGAGGACTACCCCCGGATGGAAAGAAGTTACGGCAGTTTTTCCCGCAACATTCAACTTCCCTGCAAGGTGTTCATCGATGAGGTGGATGCCGTCTATAGAAAAGGCATACTGACCATTGTCATGCCAAAATGTAAGGCTGAAAAGGCACGAGACATCAGGATACAGGTGAGGTAACCTCAAACAATCCCCCATATTCACATTTGCATACGCTTACCCCTTCTTCCTGATGCGGAGAATCGGTGGTTTAAAACCGTTTTGGAAGGATCGGCATAAAAGACAACAAGGAGGTCATAGATGCCCAGGAAAAAATCAGACAAAGCAATCCCCATTGAACAGCTCAGATGGAGACTTGATCCCTCCACCCTGCCCTTTGAATCAACGGAGGACATTGAACCGCTCAAAGAAATTATCGGACAAAAGCGCGGCGTTGAGGCCTTTCGCTTTGGGATGGGAATAAACAGGCCCGGATACAATGTCTTCGTGACCGGGACCCCGGGGTCCGGCAGGATGTCTACCGTCAAAAAACTGCTTAAAGAACTTTCAAAAAAAGACGGTAAAACGCCTGATGACCTTTGCTACGTCAATAATTTCAAAAACAACGAGGCCCCGATTCTTATCAGGCTCAAGGCGGGCATGGGTAAAAAGTTCAAAAAAGAGGTCCATGATTTTGTCGAAAAGCTGAAAAGAGACATCCCGCAACTCTTTGAAAGCCAGGATTATCTGAACAGAAAAAAAGGAGTCATGGCGGAATATGAAAAACAGGGGAAGACCTTTTTCAAGGACCTGGACAATAGGGTGAGGGAGCAGGGTTTTGCCCTTGTGGACGTACAGGTGGGGCAGATTAAACGTCCCGAGGTCATGCCCCTGGTTGACGGGAATCCCCTCCATATCGACCAGGTTGAAGCCATGGTGGAAAAGGGAAGGTTTCCCAAGGAAGATTTTGAAGATTTGAAAGAAAAACAAAAAAAGTTACGAGAAGAAGTTGACCAGATATTTCTCGAACTGCGGGATCTCCAGAAAGGTGTCCAGGAAAACATTGAAAAAATGGACCGTCTCATGTTCATGAAAATGGCGACGGAAGATGCCAAGCCCATTATCTCCAAGTACAACAACAAAACCATCAACCAGTATTTCGATGACATGATCGAGGAAATGACGGAAAATCTGGATATCTTTTCGCCCCAGGCCCCGCAGGTCATCCCCGGCATGCCGGCCATGCCCCCCGATACCAACCGTTTTCAACCCTATCAGGTCAATCTTCTGGTGAACAACTCGGACCAAAAGGCGCCTCCGGTCATAGTGGAATCCTACCCCACCTACCGGAATCTTTTTGGGAGCATTGAAAGGGTGGTCGACCGAAGCGGTGTCTGGAGAACGGACTTCAGCAAGATCCAGGCAGGGTCCATTGTAAAGGCCAACGGCGGATATCTGGTTCTGAACCTCATCGATGCCATCGTCGAGCCGGGGGTCTGGGCGGCACTCAAGAGATCCCTTAAGACCCAAAAAATGGAAATCCAGACCTATGACCCCTTCTATCTGTTCACAACCACAGGCCTGAAGCCGGAACCCATCGAGATGGATGTCAAGGTTGTACTCATTTCCGATCAGCGCCTCTATCACCTCCTGCTCGCCTACGATGAAGATGTCCCCAAGATTTTCAAGGTCAGGGCGGACTTCGATACCTCCATGGAACGGTCCGAGGAGGCCATCCGTAAATTTTCCAAATTCATCAAGATGAAAAAAGATGAGGACGGCCTCAAGCCCTTTGACAGAACGGCTGTGGCCGCTCTGGTTGAACAGGCGATACGTATGTCCGGCAGACAAGAAAAGATATCGACCAGTTTTCCGGCTATCACGGACCTCATCCGGGAAGCCGACT
>CAZXWJ010000174.1:0-8962 GCA_964644375.1 uncultured Desulfobacteraceae bacterium
ATGGGTCTCGAAGCCGATATTTTGGATCAAAAAAAAGCCTAACCTTTTCATTCTTATGCCAATGTAAATCGGGATGAAATCGGTTATTGTTACCCAGTGGGTGAGAGTCCCACCTGAGTAAAGGCCGGCCACCAGCTCAGTAGTGAAATCAACGTGCAAGCCGGGTAACCGGAGTACGAAGCTGGGTGGAACAAGGGAGTAGGCTCTGTATTGAACTCCGGAAAATGCATAGTTGTGATCCGTTAGGATAATCCTGTCTCAGGGAAAGTCGACGCGATGGATGCAGTGGAAGGCAGCAGTCCTCGGCACGATAGTTTGTAGGGATGGGGGCAGGTCAGGCTAACATGCTGTAAAACTTCTGGATATGCGTAAAATAACCCCTAAAAAGGGGCCTATATAGGATCGGGAGAGGTCTATTCTATTTAATGTGAAGAATAAAAAATGCCGATAGGGTCAATATTGCAAGCCCAAGATTCCCGGGATACCTCAGTTCACGTAAGAATTTCAACCAGTGGACCTGCACGGTGCCTTCTGCGGATTCCGCGGAAGATTACGGACATCGTGTGATCGATATGAATAAAGGCCCTTGGCCGGGTCGTTGTTTTCGGGAGTGGACCATGTTGGCTGAGAGGGTTATAGATCGAACCGGGCGTCGTTCGTTTCGATTGGAACTATCGTCCCCTCTGGGATAAAATCAAAACCGGGCCCTTTGGACCAGGATTTTTTTTCGCGTGATATTCATGTTAGGCTGCGGCTCAAAGGGCTAATATCCCAGTTGACGAAAAATGGATTACTTACTATAAATACAGGCAATCAGGGGCTCTAAGTCAGCCAGAAAGGAATGTTTGGAAGGCGACATTGGATTGATGGAGACGATATTTTTCGTCAGCTTTGACATTTAAACCTCTTATTCACCTGCCTCAGATTGTCCCAATTTTTTTCCGAGGGAAGTCCCGTTTTAGACAACTGGCGTAAAAGGGGTACATCCGCAAAGTTTTCGATTTTCACGGGGCCCGACCCTTGCTGAAGCCATTCCTCTATCCCCTCAAGGCATCCTGAGAAAACTTCAAGAAACCGAGATCAAGGCACCATGGGCTGCGCTGCCAAGGACGGCCTCCGGCTGGCTGCGTCTTTGCTCCCACGAGGCATACCTCTGAATTAAGGGGAACGGATACTTGTCTTAAAATTGGAAAGGAAACGGATTATGGTTCTCAGAGTATGGAAATCTTTCAAATGGCGGTCCGGCAAGGCCGTCGACGCGTTTTGCTTCATTGCAGTCTGTGCGCTTATTTTCGTGTCCCCCACTCAGGGCAAGGCGGAAAACGAGTTTCATGTCTCCAATGATTTCGTTTACACCTACAATGATGTGAGCGGTCCGGGTGGTGACCAGTCCTCTCTCACAGAAGGCTTTCGTTATCTCAACAACCTGAATGTAACGGGGATGGGAAAGACCGAGAAACTCGACTATCATATCCATGTCGGCGCCATGTTCACCGATGACAGCCGCAGCGACCCTCAGACCTTTTCGCTCACCAATTTTCAGGGAAGGCTATCCAATCGAATCCATACCCTCGACCTGGGAGATACCTTTCAATCCTTTTCGCAATATTCGCTGGCCACTTCGTTGAAAGGGGGGTCTTACAGGTTTTTTGACGAAACATCAGGTCTCCCGGAGGTGACGCTGATTTACGGATTTGCCAACCCTCGTTGGGACAACTTCTGGGGGTTTGGGCAGCATCGAATAGACGTCGTCAAGCGAGAAGTCTGGGGCGGAAGGGTAAAGCACGCCTTTTCGGAACAATTCCAGGCGGGATTCAGTGTCGTTCAAAGCAACGACAGCGACAGGGTGATGGTCTCGGATGAGTTGCTGGACATTTCCAGTTATACGCTTGACTGGGAATACGGCCCCATTCCCGGACTGACGATCAGAGGAGAGTCGTCCCTATCGGAAACGAGCGAATCGCCCCAGGCAGGTGGCCTGGAGTCTAAATATCAGGGGAACGCCCACCGGATTTCGGCCGTCGGGGACGGGGGGCCAAGCCGCGTGAAAATTGAATATGAACGGGTCTCTCCGGATTTCAAGACCGTCATGGGCGCCGCCACTTCGGACCGTGAAAAGGCGAAGATCAAGTGGCGTTATCGATACAACAGACGCCGGACCCTGACCACGAGCTTTTTATGGTACAGGGATAATCTCTACGGGACGAAGCAGTATCGCACGGATCATTACAGGCCGCAGGTCATTTGGACCCTTAAGCGCCCTTTCGGCCGGAAGTACGGGGTAACGGACCTGGCCTATTATCTGGACATAAAACAGAAAGACACCGAGACCACGGCACTGATGGACCACCGCTTCAATTGGAACCACCGGGACCGTTTCGGGTTTCTTGACGTCGACTTCAACCTGGGCTACACCCTCAATGACAATAAAGAGGACCCCAGAGAAAAAAACCATGAATACACCTACAATACCTCTCTAAACAGCAGGCATACCCTTGGTGCCGTGGTGGTAAAACCGACTCTTCGCCTGGGCGGCTGGAACCGAAGGGAAGAACTCGAAGACGACGAGGACCGAATCTACGAGTATTCACTCGGGTGTGGTCTGGATATTCCGGCGATGAACGTGACCTCCCACATAGTCTGTGGGCAAAACAGCCTTGCCAAGTCCCAGGGCGATGATTCCGATAAATTTTTTGGACGGTTCAATGTCTTTTATCGACCGGCCTTTCTCAAAAAATTGAATTATGCCGTCCTTTACCTCAAGGCCTATATCAACGATTTCAACTTCGATACCGCCTCCCGGGAATTCAGGGAAACCAGTATCACCACGGGTTTAAACATCCAATTCTAAGAAAGGGATTGTCATGAAATACATTAAGGTCATAGCCATTGTGTCGTTTCTGTCGCTGATTTTTCTTGCAGGCAACGCCCATGCGAAGTGGTGGATTTTCGGCCAATCCCAGGACGAAATTGCCATTCGATATCTCTATCTGAACAAGGTCTCCCTTGAGGAGAGCCAAACGAAAATAACCCTTTACCGGGAATCTCTTCAGGACGGCATGATTCACATTCGCGGCAAGGCCAGGGTCAAGACCGGGCAGATCGGCAGCGTGCGGATCACCACGGACGACAAAGAGACCTGGCAAGATGCGAACCTGTCTCGAGACGGTGCCTTTTCTTATGATTTCAAGGCGGAACAGGGCACGTCCTATGTCCTCTATATCGAGATCATGGACACGAGGGGGAAGACCAATGACGTGGATGCCACCCGAAAGGAAGTCACCCTTTCAGACCGGAACATGCGTGCCCTGATTCAGGAGGTCCTTGACGCCATGGTTGCGACCTATAGTGATGAAGACGCCCGACGGTTCATGGCCTTTGTAAGTGAAGATTTTACCGGGGACGAGGCCACCCTGGACCGCGCCCTCAGAAAGGATTTCAGCGCATTCGACAATATCCACCTGCGATTTGTCATGGGGACCCTGGCCTCGAATGACAAGGGAATGATTTCTGTCAGCCTGAATTTCAACCGGCAGCTCATCTCTTCCAAATCGGGAGAGTCCCTGTCGGATAAGGGAACGACGGAATTCGTCTTCAAACTCGATGAAAAGGGACCGAAGGTCTACACCATGAAAAATCCTCTGATATTCGGCCTCAGCGAGGCCTCGGAGGTGGCCACGGGCACGGTCATGCAGACATCCAACGATCCCATCATCGTGGTAGACGACAGGGGAAATGCCGGTAAAAAGCCCTTTGATGAGGCCCTCAGAATTATCGGCGGTGAAGAAGAGGACGATGCAGACATCGAGTCGGGGACGGGGATCATTCTATCCATCCCGGCGGGTGGACATCCGCCGGCCGGATTCAATTTCGCCGACGCCGCCGTTGGAATCGCCGAGGGCGATTTTGTGATAACCGGCCACTCCAATCCCTTCACAGCATACGGTTTTCTCAGCCCGGGGGTCCTGATCAAGGACCTGGGATCGCTCTCCCTCAACGATGTGACCGAGGCGCCGGAAACGGGTTATCTGAGCTACACCCCGCCCCATGTACCGACCGCAATTGATCTCATCGAGGGGCATACCTACGCCTTTCAGCTCCCGGGGTCCTGTTACGCCCTCCTCTATGTCCGATCCTTCAGTCTGGTAATGCCCTGGGGCATTAACGCCATGATAGATTACAAGTACCGGTCCGACGGATCACGAAATTTTTAGAAGTTTGGACAGGATGCCGCAGAGGATGTCTTTGAAGACGGGCTCCTTGATAGCGCAAGTTGGAGATTAGAAACCATGAGTCACAGGTGGGGCAGGATCTTCTTGATCGGTATCTTATGGGTAGCACTCGTGGGAGAGGCCGGGACGGTGAACCCGGCCCGCGCCGACGAACGGGTGGACGCGGTGATCGTCACCCTGAGGCTCCAGATCGAGAATGTGCACGAACGCTTCATGCGGCTTCAGGAAGATCGGAATCAGGCCTGGAAAGATTACCGACAGGATCCGAACCCGGCCAACGAGCAGCGCATCAACCGGCTCTCCGAGCACTACACGACCTTGTCGGATCGGAGCCGCGATCTCTGGAATGCCCTCGATGAATTGAAACAGGAACGCTCCATGACCATCAACACCCTGCGCCAGATCCTGGGGTCGACCCGGGAGATGATCGATGACATGGCCGAGGCGGCGCGCGGGGTGGTTCCGGGCGCCACCTGGATTCTGGGCGTTTCCCAGAAGGTCCTTTATAACGACCGCTGGAAGGAGGCGGAGCAGGCCTTCGCCGCCATGGCGCAAAAGGGCAAGGAACTGCGCCTCAGATATCAGGAAATTCTGAAGGACATCGAAGGCAAGACCAAGGATACGCCGCAAAACCGGGAGGAATTGGAAAAGCTGCAGCAGGAGATCGAGCTCTGGCGGGGCAGGATGGAAACGGTGCAGGAGACCTTCCTCTTTCTGCGGGCCGACATGCCGGCCGAGGTCATGTTCTGGAACGAACTGACCGGACCCTATATAAAGGCCTTTACCGACAATATCCGGGAGAAAATGGAGGAGATGCTGGTTTGGGACACCCTGGGGGGGACCTCCCCGGCCGAGCGGATCTACAAGCTCTTCAAACCCGTCATTCAGCTCAAGCTCGGCCAGACCTTTTTCAGCGATCCCGTGCTCACGGACAAGGTCCGCAACATGGTCGTCATGGAGGTCCTCTTTGCCGGCGCGCCCCTGGACCGGCTCCTGAAGAGCGCGGAGATAGGGGTGGGGAAATTCCTGGACGGCAAAGGGGTGCAAAAGGTGACGGCCGAGTTGCTGGGGAGCAGGAAACGTCGGGCCGAGCTGCGGAACATGCTCCAGACCATGTCCTACGATCGCATTCCGGCCAAGGCCCGGTCCGTGCTCGGCATGGGGGCAAGCAAGCCCTCGGGCCCCATTGAACGCTTCGTCGCCTCGGGTCTGAGCGCCGATGAGGTGAACCGGATCCAACGGATCAAAAAATCCAAGGCCATTGCCGATGGGCTCATGAAGGTGGCCAACGAATTGATCGGGCCGGCCATGAACTGGTCGGCATTCAAGACCGCGCTCCAAAATGCGAAGGTCGAATGCCGAAACTACCGGGCGGGCTACCGCAAACTTCGGGCCGCCAAGGTGATCTGGACCTATGAGGGGGAAGGGGGGCATGGCGCCACCTCCGGAGAGGACAACTATGTCAACGCCTGCTTCGACGACCCGGACCTCTTTACCGGGGACATGGAGCGGCTGAAAGGCGAGGTAAAGGGCGCGGATGTCAAAAAATATTCCATCACGAACACCTTCCGGGGCAAGACCGTCGAGCTCGAGAACGACCCGCCGGAAACGCCCCCGGAGATTGATGGGGAGGACTACGAGACCTATGGCAGGGAGTTGGCGGCTATCTGGGAGGGGCTCTGGAATAACCAGATAACGCCCGGGTCCGTCTACGCCCGCAAAAAAGAGATCTCAGACGGGCTCTGGGATGTGTACAGCAGGCAGGTCAATAAAATCCAGGACCGGTTTTTGCATATCTACCGTGATAATGTGAACGCGTGTATCGGCATTAGAAACTATTCGCCTTACCACTCAAATCCTTTTTATAAGGATATCCCCGAGGGTTTCCTTCGGGAAGTGAAGGCCGAAGAAAAGGCCCGGAGGGAACAGGGACTAAAATTTAGAGTCCCCTTTCACGAACATTTCAGACAGAACGTGCCCCCCTTAATCGAAAAAATCCGCACCGTAAAGCAGGAAGCGCCCCTCCGCATCAGGACCTTGGTTATGCAGGGCGGCGGGGGGAATGCCGACGGGAAAGAAAGCCTCCGGGACCGCATCCGGCTGGTGACCCTGGACACGGTGGCCAGCTGGCGCAACCTCCGTGCGATCTCTCCCTTTGAGGACCCGGAGGCACTGAATGCGAAGGTGTGGAGGACATTCGGCTTCAGGAATGACTCCCCTCTGGCCTATTTTGAGGCGCTTGCCGACGAATGCGGCATTGCGCTGCGAAACGGAAGACCGGCGGTTACCAGATGGTTGGACGATCTGGGGGCGGCCATCAAGATCCTGGAAGCCTATCTGTCGGCCAAACAGGGGGAAAAGGCGCAGGTCTTGGCAAGGGCGGCGGCCCGCGAAAAGATCGCCGAGGCGCTTGGGGAACACCCTAATTTCTATGGGTTTGCCCAAATGGACGCGTATCTAATCATGACGCTCGAGGGCTTATCCGGTTCGAAAGAAGACTACGAGCTTCTCAACGGTCTGGCCATGGATCAGGTCAGCCAGGACTTTGCCGACTATGCCATGCGCTTCAGCGCGGGGTTCGATACGCAATATCAGAGCTACCAGGAACTCCTGGAACGATTGAGCGAAAGGCGCATGAAGATCCAGCAGTTCGCCGGCGTGTACGACTCGGTTTCGCCGCAGGTGCAGCCCCTTTTTGATCAATACTGCACCCTCTTCGAGACCCTGCTCGACGGCTCCCAGGAAGTCGGAAAACTGGGAACGGACGTCATTGTTCAGATTTTCAAGGAGGGGATCTCCACGGATCTGCAGGGAAGCACGTATCTCAAGACCCTGATGGACGAGGCACAGCCGGACAAGCTGACCCAGGAGCAGATTGACTTTATCATCGATAAGGGACATGAGGCCTTTGTGCAGATCCCGCGGGTGCCCCTCCCACGGCACCCCATGCTGCGGGACGTGGTGACCCCGTCCCTGGAACGGATCGACAGGGCACGGGCCGTGCTTCAGTCGGGATACATGGATCAGGACGTGTTGATCGAGCGGTATCGCCTGATGGAGGAGCAACTCCTCGACCTGCAAAACCGGCTCGACACATTGCTGCGGCGCCTTCGGGCGGTCAGCGCGGAGGTTGCGCCCAACCTGAGTTCCCAGTCGACCCTGAGCTTCCTGGTATCCACCCGGACCATGAAAGGCTATAGCGACTGGATGACGCTCCGGCGTCCCGTGTCCGAGTTCAAAACCATACCCGAAAGCCTGGGGAAAGATCTTCGCGACCAGGAGCGCCTGCTCTTCGCCTATCATGAGCTGGTGGAAAAGATCATTGAAAAAAGGCCGATCTCAAAGATCCTCTCCCCGGAAATACGCAAGATCGTGGCCGAGCTGGAAACCTTGGCCGAGAAGGTGGATCAGGAGGGACCGGGCTGGCTCACGCTCGATGCCGAGCTATTCACCCTACAGTACAACCGGACCTCGGGCCGGGCCTATGACCTCTATGCCAGGGCGGTCAACCTGGGTCAGTCCCCGGTAGGTGGGCCGGTACACAAGGCCTATGTGGGCGTTTTGGAAAAGCTCCATCCCCTGGATGAGAAATTCCGGGAGGCCCTTGATTTGGCCAGGGCGGTGGAGGCGCTTCAAGAAATCGTCGATGAGGCGAGTGGGTTCCTGGCCGATCCGGGCAGCATGAACAGCGCCTCCACCCTGGTCGGCCGTCTGGAGAAGGCCGTCGAACCGGGCTCTGATGCCGACAAACTGAAGACCCATGCCAGGATCAGCTCGCTCATCAACCATTGCCTGGCGCTTTCCGTCCGGCTGAAGGACTGGATGGAGATGGCTGAGAACGGGGTCCTGGCCGAAGAAACCAAAAAGATCAAGGACTGTTACGACCAATTCAAGAGGGCCTATGAATCCAAGAACGAGATCGGCGTGATGGCCCTGATCGGGGATGACTGGGAAGCAGGCGACGGCACGACCCTGGCGGACCTGGAGATGAATCTGAGCCGGTCCTTCAGGACCTTCGACGAAATCCGCTGCAGCATTCAGGAGCTGAATATCCAGGGCCGTCCGGGGGGAACCTATCTTGTCTCCTATCAGGTGACCATCTCAAGCCGGATTTACAGCCGTAACCTGAAGCACGTGGAAAAGTCCAGCGTCAACGAAGAGGTCACCATTGATCCGTCATCAGGAAAGGCCAGGATCTCCAGGACCCTGAGAGGCCGATTCTGGACCGAGTAAACCCCATCCAAGAAAATTCGCAGACATCGATGTGTCCTTGATAAAGAGAGCAGGTTTTTATGGTGATTCGCACATGATGCCATGATAAGATACCCAATGAGATGCAACACTCTAAGTGGTATCGAGATCATGGCTAAGCCATGGTCGAAATACATAAGATTTCAGGGAACAAAAAAACAGGATTCCTTGTCTTATGTGGATCAATCGTAACATTTGGCGGCAATAGAAATAATCATGAGCACCACTTCTCTCCATGATATCGTGGTCCTTTTGCAGACCGCCATCGGTCCTGCGATTTTGATCTCCGCGGTAGGCCTTCTTCTGCTCACCATGACCAATCGCCTCGGCAGACTTATCGACCGGCAACGCCTGCTTTGCGCGCAAAGACGGTCTTGTCCCCGTGATGAGCAAGCTCTTCTTTCAAGAGAGTTATCCATTCTTTGGCGAAGGGCTCGCCTTATTCGGAGCTCGATTATCCTTGCTTCGTTTTGTGTGCT
>CAZXWJ010000175.1:0-8954 GCA_964644375.1 uncultured Desulfobacteraceae bacterium
CTTGATCTCAACATAGAGAAGTGCGCTCGTTATCACTGTGATCAACACGTTGTAAAGATGATTCTGGAGAGTGCACAGATTGCCTGTACAGCACTGAATGAAAAGGGATTTACGACGCCTTACAAATCCACCCACGTGAAACATCCTTGCGTTATGTGGGCAGGAGCATCCTTCGCCAATTTGCAGTGGCTGAAAAAACTGGCGAGAGCGCTGAACCGTGAGTACCGATACAGGTACCGGAAATCTGTGGATCACAGTTCATTCGCGGTGCTTGAACAGATCGAGGGGATCAAGTTTGAGTCAACAGGACTAACCGAATTCCCGCAGGCCATGCCTGAACAGTACAGAGTGCCCGGGGATCCAGTACAAGCGTACCGGAGCTTCTATGTCGGTGAGAAGCTGCGGTTCGCACGATGGACGCGAAGAAGAAGACCGGCATGGATAGAGGAAACCCTGAGCCAATCGGGTAGCCGGGGCTCATGACCCCCAAAAGCATCAGAACACTTGCCATCAAGGCCTTGGCAAATAAGCTGAGCAAAGCAACATATTTTATCATGGGAGATCAGGTGCCCTTTGATCCTGAAAAACTTTTTCATTCGTTGTTTCGGGTACGGCAGCGAACCGAGTCGGGTTCTGGAAACAAGCCATCTGGTCTGATTGGAATCTGCCGCCCCCATCCAAACATGTCTCTCATGATAACAGGGTTGTTCGCACATGCGTCATCGGCGGCATGACCCGGGCGGGTCTATGGAACGAGAGTTCCAAGATGCTTGAGGCCAAAACAGGCTATGAAATCGAGGTCGTGTCCACCGGCACCCGGCCGAAGATTTCAAAGGTTTTCAGACAAGGGGCGGCCGATCTTCTCACCATGCATTCGGGGGGATATCACCACGGATCTGGCGATTGATGGATACGGCATCAACAGGCGCGCCTGGACCCGAAACGAACTGGTGATCCAGGGAGCACCATCGGATTCCGTCTTTCCGGTTTAATGAAGGAGTGGAAATGCAATAAAGTTATCGAAATGATAACCCTAATATTTTTCCTTGTCTACATCTTTCCGCCTCAAGAAACAACCGTGCCTGTCTTTTTTTGTTTTAACCCAAGACAACACAACGAAGGAATAAAGGTTTTCCTTTTTATTATCAAATTGATATCCAATAAATTATCATTACGATAATTTCACTTCTTTTTTCTTGGCCCTTTTGTCACCATTCAACACCTCCCTGGTCATAAATTATTGATATAGCTGTTTTAATTTCACATTCTCCACCAACGGCACGCTTATTGCCTTATGATTGGGTGTAACGCAGATGAAAGGATCATCTTTATCAACAGGAGGAGAAGAGTATGGCACAAAAAGTAATAAAAACCGATTGCATCATGTGTATCAACAGTTGCGGGATCAATGCCTATGTCGAGGACGGCAAGCTGGTCAAGGTCGAAGGTATGCCCGAGCACAAGATCAGCGAGGGTTATATCTGCCCGAGAGGAGAGGCACTGGTAGAGTATGTCTATTCTCCTGACCGCTTACAGTACCCCATGAAGAAAGTGGACGGAGAATTTCAGAGGATTACCTGGGACGAAGCACTCGATACGATCGCCGATAAGCTGAAAAAAATAAAACAAGAATACGGCGCCAGGGCGCTGGCGGTATACAATGGTTCGTTAGGCACTGAAAATATCGAGCTTGCCGGATTTGCCCAGAGATTCCGGGGAGCATACGGGACTCCGAATCTTCTTACCGTTGAAGGCAACTGCTTCCGTTCCCGAATCATGGCACGGCAAATGACCTTTGGTACTCAATATATAGAAGACCCCGGGAAATCCAAGTGCGTTTTCGTGTGGGGCCGGAACATGGATAACTCCGGGGGGCTGGTTGCCAAGAAAATTTACGAAGCACTGGATGCGGGGACCCTGGAGCACCTGGTCATCATCGATCCCAAGCGTACCCAGATGGCTGAACGAGGGACTTATATCCAGATACGCCCGGGGACCGATACGGCGCTTATGCTGGCGATGATGAATGTCATCATCGAGGAAAATCTGTACGATAAGGAATTCGTTGATGAATATACACTTGGTTTTGACAAGCTGGTCCAGCATGTCAAGCAATATACTCCCGAAGAGGTTGAGAAAATAACCTGGGTACCGGCCGAAGACATCAGGAGCATCGCCCGCATCTTCGCTACCAATGCGCCTGCCTGTAATGTTGCCGGCACAGCGCCGATAGATCAGCACATCAACGGTTTCCAGGGCAACCGCGCCATGAACCTGCTCCAAACTATCACCGGCAACCTTAATAGTCCCGGAAGCTGGATAACCATCCCTTTCATCCGACTCGGAGACCTCAGGCTACCAGAAGTCGACGAACCAATCGGAGCTGAAGCGTTCCCTCTGTTCAGGCGTTTCTGGGGCAGGACATCACCCTACGGTCAGCAGAACCTTTTTGCCGAATCCGTACTGGAGGGAAAACCTTATGCCCTCAAGGCGATGATCGTAAACGGCGGTAATCCCGCCCTGACTCTTCCGGATTCAGCCCGAGTCCAGGAGGCGATGAGGAAGCTCGATTTCATGGTAGTAACGGATCTTTTCATGACGGAGACAGCAAAACTGGCGGACATCGTCCTGCCGGCCTGTTCTTTCCTCGAGAAGAGCGGCGTGGGCTACGTTTACGGGGTGACCTTAGGAGAACCTTACGTTCTTCTTCGCAAGAAAGTGATTGAACCGATCGGCGAAAGCTGGTCTGACTGGAAAATCTGGACCGAACTGGGCAGAAGGATGGGTTACGACGAGTACTTCCCCTGGAATTCTGACGAGGAGGTGGTCGATTTCTTTCTGGAACCCAGCGGTGTCACTCGGGAACAGCTTGATAAAGAACACCCCGAGGGTATGTATTACGTCGACGAGAGTAAGAAATACCTGATAGGTAAAACCAGGACGCCATCGGGGAAAATAGAAATCTACTCGGAAACCCTGGCAGAGAACGGTTACGATCCGATCCCTCGTCATATCGAGCCGACCCAGAGTCCGATCAGCTCACCGGAAATGTACAAGACGTACCCGGTTATTCTGTGCACCGGTTCCCGTATTCCACAGTATACTCACTCTCAGTGCAGAAACATACCTTCCCTGAAGGAACAGGCGCCGGAAGCGATTGCGGAAATACATTCGGAGACGGCAAAGAAATACGGAATATCCGACGGTGATATGATGTCCATTGAAACGCCCAAGGGGAAGATAGAGATGAAAGCCAACTTGATCGAGGAAATGGCTGTCGGCGTCGTTAGTATACCGCATGGCTGGTCGGAGGCGAATGCCAACCTGCTTACATCGGCTGATGTCCGCGACCCGGTAACCGGTTATACGGAGATGAAGGCACTGCTCTGCAGGATTAAAAAGTGCTAATGGATAACCGGATAGCAGCCGCTATCGGTTAAGCGATATTTGCAAACGGAAGGGGGCGACCATGGGGTCGCCCCCTTTTGCGTGTTGGAATGGGGTCTTGTGGTGAGATGTGAGATGGGACGTTCGGGCAGAACGTGCTTTACGCTTTCAGATGCCCTGAGCAAGTTCCATGTATAGAGATGGAGAAAGGCCTTGACATATGGTAAAATATAAAAAATTTCAAACACTAATCACGATGCAGGATGTGACGCTGGCATCAGCATCTCCGGGTGTGAAAAGCGGAAAGGGGGAGGCTATGTATTAGAATAATTTTGCATCTGGTTATCGGGGCACTTTTTTTATCTGACCTTCAGCCTTCATCAGAAAGGAGAATGCCATGAAATTCAGTGCAAGAAATGTGTATCGTGGAAAGGTCAAGTCTCTAAGCAAGGGACAGATTACCACAGAGGTAACGATTGAACTACCAGGTGGCCTTGAAATGGTCGCTACAGTAACAACCAGGTCTGCAGAGAATCTGGAACTGGAAGAAGGGGCAGAAACAACCGCTCTGATCAAAGCGAGCCATGTGATTCTCATGACAGAATACGAAAAAGTCGTTTAATGTCAAAACTATCCGGAAAAAATCCAGCCACACACCCTAACCGCCTAAAATAATCCCATAAAATTTTAAGAGGTTTTCACAAGCACATCATCCTTGCTTGGTCTTATATCGGTAAAGTAAAGGGGTCAAGTCTGCCGTTGACTCTTATTTATTTCAGACTGTGGGGTCAACAGTCATCGACAGATTTGACCCGCCCCCAATCTCCAATTCCCGAAGCCGGCTTTTGTGACTCAGTTTGTTTTTAAAGGGGTCATTAAAGGGGTCAAGTCTACGCTTGACTCATGTATACGGCGGTTTTGATTTCTTCGACAAGTTTTCGCAACGGCCGATTTCCGGATCTCCTCCCCCTCTACACAGACTGTATAGGCATTGTCGGTTCACCCATCGAAGAGGCAAAATATCAACTTAATAGAGCATGATATCCGTGCTACCGTATATTCATGATACAGTCATTTAAAAACAAAGCGACAGAGGAAATATTCAACGGCAAGTCAACAAAAGCCGCAAGGAAAATTTGACCGCAAGGCCTCTGGAAAATTGCATTTAGAAAACTCGATCTATTGGATTCTGTTTTAGCAACGGATAAATGAAATAATTAATGGAAGGCGGGCATTACCCCAAGTACAGCCTTAAGACATGCAAAGGCCTTTGGAGTCTCGGCAGACTTCTGGATGAATATTCAGCTAAGATGGGATCTTTATTTCGCGAAAAAATCTGAGTCGGACGCCTTGAACGACATTAAGCCGATACCCTTGAGACATCTCGCAAAAATCAAGTCCACCGCCCAACCTGGCGCTTGACACTGGCCGGTGCTACGCTGCCTCTCCTCAACGGTTGCATGCCTTGTGGGTTGGGGGCCGACCAAGCCAACTCATTGATATCAAGCGAAAAGCACTTAAAATATGCCCTTGATTTGGGCCTATATCCCCCTTTTTACGGGCGAAACGGGCAAAACAAGAGGAGACGGAGTCACACAGGCCATTATGTTAAAAGCGGCATAAGACAGTTCCAGGTGACAACTCCCTTGACACTCACCGGTATCTGCTGATCAACTACATGGTGACCGATTTTCTCAGCCACGATAAAACATAAAAAAAATACCTGTCAATATCCACCCAAAACAATGACCACCAGGTTCAGGTCTTTATTACTTCCCATACCGATAGAAAACAATATCCTATTGGCGTCAATCCGCAGGAGGCGGACAAGTCGGCGGAATTCCTTGTTCCCGCTGAAGCCCGCGTGACACGCAATCCTTTGATTTGACTGAGGGCCGTCCTTGGCCCTCCTATTTATCCTTGAGATCCTAAAGTTAGTGATGCTTATGGTAAATTACTGTTTTAGCAATTTTGATATCGGATGATGATGGATAATGCAAGTATCCGGAATCCTGGAGGATCGGTAATTGGTACATAATACCATCAGAATCATAAAGTCATGGCAAGTCGGATTATAACAGGCATTGATCGGTTGCTATGAAACGCTACTAAATTAGGACTATTGGCAACTGTGATCACGGGGACCTGATACCAAATCATGGTTGAGGGTTGTGTTTACTGACAATTCTGGTGTAATTTGGAAATGCATTGCCGGCCGGTGTCTTATCACGGCTGATCTACACATAAAACTGATGAATTCACAAAAAGTCAAAATCGTCGTCACTCCCGCGAAGGCGGGAGCCCATAAATATCTAAGAACACTGGATTCCCACCTTCGTGGGAATGACGGAAAACGGAACTTTTCGACTTTTTACGAGACCGTCAATATTACACAAGGATAATTATTCTAATGTGAATAATAGAGGAACCGAAAACATCAATGCTTCGAGTCGATAGCGATCAAAAGATACTGTTTGTGGACGGACAATAGAAAGGAACATTATGGATCTTACTACAGCAACCATGTTGGAATCCGATATCATTGCAATGGCAAACATCCAATTTGAAAATCTGCGCGACAATTTAACTCCGGGGCAACTCAAAGACGGTTATTTGTCAATCGGTTTTTCAGAAAATGAATTCAGGGCATTTAATCGCGATTTAGGCGTGGTCGTGACCAAGGCGCAAGACCAGGTTATCGGATACTGCTGTGTTTCCAGCGCCGCATTTAACGCACAATTTCCTATACTCGACAAAATCGTGGCCAATCTTTCAACCTATTCGATTCCGGGAACAGACCAGCAGCCGACAGAAGCGACGACCTGCATTTACGGACCGGCCTGCATCGCAATTCCCTATCGGGGCCGGAAAGTCTTACCACATTTATTTTCGTACGGCATGAAATTGTCAAAGAATGCGGGTTATTCTTTCTGCTTTTCCTTTATCTCTTCGGAAAATCAACGTTCGTTAAAAGCCCATCTAAAACTGCCGTTTCATAAAGTTGGCAAAGTTGCATATAATGCCGGCGAATATATCGTTATCGCTTGCGAAATATAGACTCTATGAGGCCGAAAGACCGGGGGCGTTGAGGAGGTTCCCACTGAACTCCCAGCAGAACCATATTTTGCTGGGAGCCTGCAGCACCCTCCACTTTTGCAGCATCAGGATTAATGGTGCCCGATTCTTTTCAGTCTTTTCTCGACCCACTTTTTTTCAGAAGAAAGCCCCAATTTCCGGTAAAACCTCCGAAGTCCTTTGTAGCGCTCTCTCACATCAAACCCGATCACATGCTGGAGCTTCCTCATGCAGACCGGACAGAGGTTCAGGGGGCGTGCATCGCTCTCATCGAGATGATTGGATCCGTTCATGACACATCGGAAGAAGATGCAGTGTTTCAAGAAAAACATATGGGCAGTTTCATGGGCCAGGACTTTACAGCTTCGCCTCAAGAGAAGTTGTTCGTATCCTCTTCCCCTTTTTTTCCCATAGAAGACCGGATCATAGCGCGCAAAGCTGAAGATCCCAATGCGATGTCGAAGGGAAACCTGGCCGAACACAAAATTCCAGAAAGGATCGGGGTAGAGGTCTTCCATGGTAATCCCGAGCAGGCAATAGGCGTCATCAGGGAATCCCTTTTTGAGCAGTCTCAAGCCGTCGCCGGTCAGGACCTGAAGCTTATTGATAAAGGGATTGATGCGGGTTCGGATCGGTCCCCCGAAGATATCCTTCGGGGGAAGAAGGATGACTTCCATCTGAAAATAGGTCTCGGCGTATTCCCGCAGCACTGTCAGTGATGGACTCCGCTCTTCCGCAAATTCTCCCAGAGGCTGAAGATAGATCCTCTTCTGCGCTTCGGCCGGCCTTGCAGGTATTATTCTTGAAAAATCGTCGAAGGTCTGCCCCTTTTCCGGGTGTTCGGCCAGCCAATCCCCGGGCCTGGGTTCGGGGATTGGATCAAAGTCGCGCCCCGGTTCCAGTGCCTTCTTCATGATACCCTGCAGATCTTCCCTGTTTCCAATGGCCACAAGGGCCTCGGACTTTTTTGGGGATCTGGCACTCATGGCTTATACCCCCCCCTGGGAAAAAGGATGGAAGTGTGAATGTTGAGACTAGGGCCGGGAGGAGGAAGGACCGTTCCTTCTTACTTCCTGCTCCAGCAGCTTGACCTTTTTTGAGGAACGGTTGATGTAGACGGCACAATGCTCGCACGATCCGCTGCACATGGTCTCCATTTCCTTTCTCACCTCATAGCACGGCCGCAGAGGATACGCATAGGCGGAACACCTCTCTTTGAGCTCGCAGTTAAAGATGTTCCAGCAGGGGGCCAGTTGAAGCAGTCGTTGAATGCCTGCCAAAGTGAGCCCTTCCTTATGGATAAGCCGAGTGACTTGCCTTATTTGTTCGATCTCGAAATCCGAATAGATTCTATTGTTGGTTCGAGGCGCCCTCCGGGGCCTGATCAGCCCCATCTTCTCATATTCCCTGATCGTCTTTTGAGAAAGATTCACGATTCTGGAAACATCGCCGATAGTATATCCCGTACCCTGCGCAAGCGACCTGTTTTCTTTTTTATGACGCATGAATTTTTCCTTGGGAGTCAAAGATACAAAAAAAACAAATCATTAAGCTGTTCACTGACAACTTATGGCTGACCGCTCCATCCTGAGAGCCCTGATTCCTGGATGGCCACAACCTCTCAGAATAACGGGGAAAGAACCTGTTTACGCTGCCTGCGGTCACTCAAATCATCGAAAAGAGGGTATGTCAGGACGCCCACTTAGAAATGACGGGCCAGACCTTTATGGCCCTGAACGGGAAAGGCAGGGAGTACCCTATTTCCCCTTTCGGATGACACCCCGCTCCAGGCGCACCTTGATCCTGCTCAGGAGACCTTCCCGGTCTACGGGCTTCTCGTAATACTCATCCACGGGAAAATATTCGTCATCACCCCATTTGTCGAGACCAACGCCCAGTTCATCCCCCATACCCGATATACCGATAATGGGGATATTCCTGATATCCGGGTTTTCCCTGACCCGCTTGCAGACCTCGAGACCGGAGTAGGTTTCCTCCATCATCACGTCCAGCAGGATCAGGTCCGGCCGTTCCGTCTCGATCAACTCCAGCCCCCTCTTACCGTCCTCTGCCGTCAGGGTCTCGAATCCGTTGCGGTTCAGAAAGGTCTCCATGGTAAAAAGAAAATCCTTGTTATCGTCAATGATGACAATCTTGGCCGGGTTATTCATGATATCCTCCTTCATCGGTGTCCAAAACACTTGAAATCGCCACCATAAAGAACAACATTTCAAAAAATGACAGGACAGGGGGCTTCTATTTCGTTTTACTTTATTTCGAATATGGTCCTGAAGGTAGTGCCTCTGCCGGGGGCCGTCAGCAACTCGATCCTGCCGCCGTGTTCTCTGACGATCTTATCAACGACCATAAGCCCCAGCCCCGTGCCGCTGCTGCCCTTGGTGGAAAAAAAATCACCGAAGATATGATTGACCGTGTCTTCGTCCATGCCCACGCCGTCGTCTTCCACTTCAAACATAAAATGGCCCCGGTCA
>CAZXWJ010000176.1:0-8936 GCA_964644375.1 uncultured Desulfobacteraceae bacterium
GTTCACGTCCGGTTCTGTGAGGGACTGAGGGGGAAGCTCCCTTGGTCTACTCGACCCTTGAAAATCCCGATCGAACAAAAGATGAAGAATAATTTGGGAAGTCTACATCGGATGATTTTTTAAGGTTTGGAATCCCAGTCATAAGAAAATTGAGCCTTTAGAACTAAATATATTGGCGAGGTAAGTCTAAATTTTTAAATCCTTGGAAGATACCCCAATGAGTAGAGTTTAACATACCCGTTACCTTTACTGCTCTCTGATCTATCTATCGTAATTCGATGCCCCTTCTTCCCATCTTCCTAATCAAAACTATGTAGTTTTTTATCTTAAAGTGGTAACAAATATAGCATAATATATGCAAATATTTTTATACTTATCCAATTGTGATTCTCCTTATTAAGGTAAGTGTCTAATATTATAATAAATAAAAAATTATTCAATTAGGTTTTTAGGCATGCTTTTTGCCTTGGCTATTCAATGGATAATCGTTCCCTCGGTCACCATAACCAAGAAATTCCAAATAGAGATAAATCTTAAATGATGATAAATAATCCCTGACAGGTCTTTGTGTTCAGTTGGGTGCTTGAGAATATCGATGAACCGTTGTGTCGCTTACAGTCTTAGAACGGAAGGGGGAATAAGAAATGAAAAAGTTCTGTGTAGTCCTATGTGTGATGTTTTTAGTTATTGGGGGAAGAAGTGCTTTTGCTGCAACATCACCAGGTGACGTATGGTTAACGCCTTCAAGTGTGACGGTTAATCCCGGTGACCCGTTTGCCCTTGAAGTTCACTTAGACAGTGGCAGTCAGTTCCTGGCTGCATATGGATTTGATTTCACGTACGACAGTTCTCTTGTTGCCGTTGATACGGTTACTCCAGGCTTAGATGGTTTCGTTGCAGCTGTAAATGCAAATAACCCAGGATTGCTCATTGTTTCTGGCTTTCATGTCATAGGAACCGACCCGGGCGCCGACTTGCATTTGCTATCAATATCTTTTCTTGCTTTATCCGGCGTAGGCGTCTCAACCATAGATCTGGATGTCAACAGTCTGGTCGATAATATTTATAACGATGTAGGGATTCCTACCGGTTATGGCGCCACTATTTCCGTGGGGCAGCCCGTTCCTGTACCCACAACCATGCTCCTTCTTGGCTCGGGCTTACTCGGCCTTGCAGGGTTCAGGAGGAGGTTTAGTAAGAACTAATCAGCATCAAATATAAGACATGAAGGCAGGGCCTTAATGGGCCTTGCCATTTTTATTATGACCTGCTCATATCAATATGTTGTGTCTGTTATGTGGCAAGTAAAAACGGCGGTTTCTGATCCTTTAATTCATTGATTTTCAATGTTTCATCTGGTAACCGAAAGAGAATCTGGTGACCCAAAAGTAACGACTTCGATAAGTAGCCTTGAAAGTAGCCGAATTCAAGTATTATTATCCTAATGGAAAGAATAGAGAAAACAGAAACATTTAAGGTTACTGTTAGCGGTCTCGTATCTATGTATTAGAATGGGCCTTTTGAAATTGCAGAATAAAAATTGGCACAATAGTTGCTAACTTAGGCAATCAAGTGCCTGAAATTAGGCCTAATTGGAAGAACATGAAATAAGAAGGCGATTTCCGCACAATGACTTAAGGAAGAAAACACAACATCTTCAAAAGGCCAATTTTGGAGCATTTTCGGATTACCGGTGACAGTTACTACGTATAAGCTTGATGAACTCGTAAAAAGTCGGAAATCACGTCATTCCCGCGAAAGCGGGAGTCCACAACGCCCTGAAAAGACTGGATTCCCGCCTTCGCGGGAATGACGAAAACAAGGACTCGGCGACTTTTTACGAGGCCGTCAAGCTTCACTTTCATGAAATCATCGACTATGACAAGAAATTAAATGAATAAGTAATGAGAAAGCCATATGGTTAGAAAAAAAATTGGTGAAAAGGTAAAGCAAAATGTTATCAAGGCCTATGAAAAAGGAGTTTCCAGGAAGAAGATTGCTGAACGATTTGGCATAAGTCTTTCAAGCGTGGGCAGGATCGTCAAAAAGAAAGTCTCAAAACATAGTCATGAAAAGAAAACGGAACTTGATTCTAAAACGGAAAGACAGAAAAGGATAGAGGATTTTGAGAGACGAATAGCCGAATTAGAAAAGAAAATCCTTGAGTTTGAGGCCAAGAAAGGGGCTAAAAAAAGATTATTCGGGATCCCTTTTTTAAAACTTTAAGCCTTAAATATTTCCTTTGTAGAATACAGTTTAATGGAATTATTGGGTCATGTGACCGGAAAAACAAAACTTAAGAAAGAACTGAACGCAGACCATGCTAAGGCGTGCGGTCTTTGAAAGTTGTCCCCATTGCGGCGTCTTTGGCAGATTGAAATTTCCGCTTTAAATCTCCTTCCCGAGTTTTTTAATCCTATTGATAAGCCGCTCAACATCCTCCATGGTCGTGTTCGGGTTCATGAAGGCCGCCCTGAGGTATCTCTTGTCCCGAAAGGAGGTTGTGGAGAGGTAGAACCGACCCTGTGCGGTCAGGTTTTCCCGAATATCCAGCTGGAGTTGATCACTGCCTTTCATCCGGAAACAGAGAATGTTGCTCTGGGGCGTGACCGGACACTCGAACTCGGGCTGCTTGCGGATGAATTCCCAGGCATCCATGGCGAGCTGGAATTGCCTGTCTATATAGGCTCTCAATCCCCGCTCCCCGAGCGCTGCCAGAACAAGATAGAACTTCAGACCCAGCCCCGCCTTGGTGCACTCCACGGTGCGATGGATAAGATCAATACCGGGTTGTTCCTTTTCATGAAAAAGATAGCTGGCTTCCTGTTGAAAGGCGTGATCCAGGGTCCGAAAGTCCTTGACCAACACGGCCGCACACAGGGTAGGGGTCCGCAGAAGTTTATGGGCATCCCACACCACGGAATCGGCCTGCTCAATTCCTTTCATTCGTGACCGGTGCTTGTCGGAGAGGAGCGCCCCGGCACCGTGGGCCCCGTCCACATGAAACCATATTTTGTGGGCCGCGCAGAAACGGCCGATCTCATCCAGGGGATCGTAGAGGCCGACCGCCGTGCTGCATGCGTTGGCAACCAGGGCAATCGCCTGTTTTCCATCATCCCGGAGCCGGTTGAAGGCCCTGGGCAATCGATCGGGGATGACCACACCCCGGTGATCTACCTCGAGTTGATAAATGGATCGATGTCCAATACCCAAGATCCCGGCCGCCCTGGCAATCGAGTAGTGGCATTCTTCGGGTGCCAGGAGGGCCAGATTTCCAGGGTTCCCATTCTCCCAGACCTCCGGGCAGGCGTTGCTCCTGGCGGCAAGAAGGGCCGTCAGATTGGCAAGGGACCCTCCATGGGTCAGTACCCCACCGCCGAAAACCCGGTCTCCGTGTCCCTTTGATTTTATTGGCGCCTGTGTCCAGCCCACCTTTTCGAGAAACCAGCCGAGGACAAAATGCTCTATGGTTGCGGCACCGGGCCCCATCTCGTAGATCGCCATGGCATTGTTGGTAAATCCGTCAATGAGCGCCCCGAGCGCGCCGGCATAATGCGGCGCGGCGACCTGATGGGCCATGTAAGCCGGGTGATGGAGACGGGTGGTGGCGGCAAGGTATTTCTCGACGAATCGCCGGAGACCTTCTCCGGAGAGTCCCCCGTTAGCGACAGGCGTCACCAGATCCAGATCCTTGACGAGTTTTTCGAGAGGGACCTGATTGATGACGGGTTTGTCGCCGGACAGAGATTCCCGGTAATATTCATCCAGAACTGCGATGACCCTTTCGGCATCGGACGGAAAAGACATACGGCATGCTCCCTTCTGTTTGAATCGGACGAAGACAAGTCAGATCATTCTATTAGTGCTTTAGCAAATGATCAACCGGTAAACGTTCTGAGGGTGCATCTCGTTTTGTGAATGGCGGGGCTGTATTCAAAAAATTTTTAGGGCTAATAATCCAGTCTAAAGTCAATTGCGGTCGACCATCACGATATGGGTGATACTCCGTACGTCTCGATCGACAAAGTAATCACGCAAAGGGACGATGGTGATCTTGCCCGGCACCTCTTTTCCGTCCATTTCGGTCAACAGCATGATGGATTGACCCTCTTCGTTGAGAAAGATCTCGGGTCCGGAGAAGAGGGCCCGAAATCCGTCACAGGATACAAAAATAAAATCCTGCCCGCTTCCGCAGCCGGGGAAGTTTTTTCGAAGGAAGGACCTGAGGGGGTATCCGCGGGCCGAGGAGACGCCCATGAAACCGTGGCCGTGGCCGACACGGATCCAGTCTCGGACCTCCTGTTGCTCCAGCCCATCGAAAGAGGCGGGCCATACGTCTCCATTTACCACACAGGAAAGTGAATCGCCTGTGCATCGATATTTTTCCTTCCAGGGCGGCAGGAGATGGTCAGGCGCCTCATGGACGCCGAAGGTGATGGAGACCACCTGATCGAGGTAGCGAGAGGTGTCAGGGTCCCGGGGGCAGATCAGACGGAGGCCGCCCACGTTTTCAGGGAATAGATTTTTGGAATAGATTTCCGGGTCCTTGCTCGGCAGCAGGGGTTTACGATGGAAGGCGAGGCTGACCGGATGCCGGTCGTCGGTCATAATCAGTTCGCCGTAACTGAAGGACGCCTCTTTTCCGGATAGAGAGGTGAAGGTGACCAGAAGGTCCACGGGCCTCTGAAAGCAGATAGCTTCGGGTTTCTTGGGGGCAATCCCCTCCAGGAGATGATAGAGGGGTATGCCCGTGTAGACATAGGCGCCCAGGTACTTCCCCCGGGGCGAGATCTCCTTGGTGCGGACCCTGGTGGTGGCCAGGGCCCTGAGGGCTGAACCGGTTATGTGATACTCCTGTTTGACCATGCCTTTGAGGGTGATGGAGATCCCTTCGGGCGCCTGTTCGGCAAGGGCCAGGGGAGTGGCCCCCGTGACGGCCATGATCTCCGGGTAGTTCTTCTCCCTCTCGTACAGAAAGACGGTCGCGCCGTAGGCAAAACAGATCATGATCAAAAGAGCGGTGAGGGTCTTCTTCCCCATGTTTCAATTCATCCTTTCCCTCGAGTGGCCTGCCCTGGGGCGGCCCCCGGTGTATCTCTCAGAAGTAGTATAAAATGACGGGCGCTCTCGGCGCCCCCTGACCATCAAGCGCAGTGGCGCGGGTTCTTCCTCCGCCCTCGTGCCCGGCTGAAGTATGCCGTACCGGGTATCGTTCAGGTACTTTTAATAAGAACGATCCAGAATCCCGTCTCGTCGTCGATCATCCGGTAGGCGCTGACGTCGAGTTCCAAAAACATTTCCGCGAAGCGCCGCCGGTCTTCCTCGTCAGTCATCTTTTTTGGTCCAATTCTTCGGCATGACTGTCTCTCCCGATTTTTTTCATCAGGACAACCTCCCTTTTCCATGCGGGGATGGGGACTTGGCCCTGACGCAGCATTTCATGTCATTTATGAAATATGTCAGGTCTGCCATAACATGGTTTGTAAGTCAATTGCAAAGTAACGGACCTCCACACTTGAGACTACAGGGATGAGGACCTTTGGGAAACTCAAAGTGTCCCTTGGGGAACACGGGGCATTGGTCTTAAAAAAGAGATTGACAAAAAGAGGCTGATTGAATATTTGCTTATGTCAACATTGCTATATGTTAAGTGTTCCATGCGTCCTGAACAGGGATCCCTCAGCCATCGGTTGTGAATGCTTTTATCGTTGAGTTGAATAACACACGCATCGTCCGGATCTCTGCGGTTTTCAAAGGAGACATCCATGCAAAAAAGTTTATGGGCCACAATAGCAACCCTGCTGGCTTGCTTCATCGGTTTGATTCAATGGGGATGCGAAAAGAAAACCACCCTGGAAACGGAAACGATCTCCGTTACCGATCAACTGGGACGTAACGTCGCCGTGCCCAAGAAAATAGAAAGGATCGCTGCAACCCATCATTTCGGGGGCATGATCGTCTATGCCCTCGGTCAGCAGGAAAAACTGGTGGAACAGGCCCTTTACGGCAGAGCGGCCATGGCCATGACGAAGATCGACCCGGCCTTTGCGGCCCGTCCCAAGCTCCTCCAGGGGCGTGACATGAATGTCGAGGAACTGGTGGCCCTTCGGCCCCAGGTCGTTTTTGTGTATGCCTCCCTTGAGGAATCGGAACTTGCGTTGCTCGAGAATGCAGGACTCCCGGTCATTGCCGTCGCGGGTGAGACCCTGGAGGAGAGCTTCGAGGCCGTCAAACGGGTTGCCGATATCCTGGGCTGCCAGGATCGGGGGGGAAAATACCTGGAGGATTGCCGAAACCTGTTGCGGATGGTGCGCGAGCGGGTGGCCGAGATCCCGAAAACGGAACGCATGCGGGTCATCTTTGCCGGGCCCAAGAGCGCCTACACGGTGGCCACCGGGGAAATGCTTCAGACCCGGATTTTAGAAGCTGCCGGAGCGCTCAATATGGCGGCCGACCTGAGGGGATTCTGGGCCGATATTTCACCGGAACAACTGGCGACCTGGAATCCCGATGTGATTTTTGCGGGTTCGTCTCTTGATATTTCCTATGGCCTCAAGGAGATCTATCAGAACCCTCAATTCAAAACCGTTCGGGCGATCAAGGAAAAAAGGGTCTACGCCTTCCCCTCCAATATCGGGTGGTGGGACTATCCGGCTCCGCACTGTGTGCTCGGAGTGGCCTGGGCGGCCAAGACCCTGTATCCCGAACGGTTTCGGGACCTGGATATGGTAAAGACCGCGGATGCTTTTTATACCAAGTATATGGGACACTCCTTTACGGCCCTGGGGGGAAGGTTGTGAGAAAGAACATCAGCCTTCTTCTCTTCCTTTTTTTCGGCGGCACCCTCCTGGCCTCCCTCTGCGTGGGGCGTTATGCCATGGGCCCCGGAGAGATTTGCCGGGTAGTCCTGGCCGCGCTGGGAGGAGAGGGGCCGGGGACGCCCCCGGCTCAGGAAGCACAACTGATATTCTGGAATATCCGGTTTCCACGGGTCCTCTTGAGTTTCGCCGTGGGGAGCGGGATATCTGTCGCAGGGGTCGTCTTCCAGGCCCTCTTTCGCAACCCCCTGGCATCCCCGGACATCCTCGGGGTGAGTGCCGGGTCCTGTTTCGGGGCCGCCCTCGCGATCATGTATTTCACTGAGAGGACTCTGGGAATCCAGGGGTTCGCTTTTGTCTTCGGCATTTTGGCGGTGTCCATAGCCTATCTGCTGGCCTCCCGGAGCTGGGACCGGTCGGCCTCGGTGCTGGTGATTTCGGGGATCGTGGTATCTGCCGTGTTTCAGGCGGGGCTTTCCATCCTCATGTACGTCTCTGATCCATACGATCAACTGGCCAAGATCGTCTTCTGGACCATGGGAAGCTTTCATGTGAGTTCCTGGGTAAAGGTTCGGACCACCCTGCCTGTCGTGGTTACGGGCGTGATCCTGATTTCCGTTTTCGCCTGGCGCCTCAATGTCATGACCCAGCCGGACGAGGAGGCCCTTTCCCTGGGGGTGGATATCTTTCGGTGGAGACTCTTCTACGTGATTATCAGCACCCTCATGGTGGCCTCTTCCGTTGCCGCCGTGGGCACCATCGCCTGGGTCGGCCTCATCATGCCCCATATTGCCCGTTATCTGGTAGGCACGGAGCACAAGCGGCTGGTGCCTGCGGCCGCGCTCCTGGGGGGGACTTTTCTCCTTCTCATGGACACGGTGGCCAGAACCCTTATGGCCTCCGAGATTCCCATCAGCATTGTGACCTCAATCTTCGGGGCCCCTTTCCTGGGATATCTCGTTCTCAATCGGGGAGGCGGAGGCATTGGAAGTCATGCTACAAATTGAAAACTTGAGCGCGGGATACGGCAAGGATCCCGTTATTCGGGATGTCAATCTGACTATTCCCGAAGGATGCATTTGCGCCCTGATCGGGCAAAACGGGTCCGGCAAGACCACCCTGATGCGCTGCATCAATACGGTGCTCAAACCCTTGAAGGGAAGGGTGACCCTTTGCGGAAAAGATATGGGCCGTCTGAAGCGTGCCGAGATCGCACGCCTCATCAGCGTCGTGCCTCAAACCAATGACGTGGCCTTTCCTTTTTCCTGCCTGGAGATGATTCTCATGGGGGGGGCGGCCCGTCTCAAGGCCTGGGCATCTCCCGGGGCAGAGGAAGGACACAGGGCCCGAAAGATCGCCGTGGAGATGGGGTTCTCCGACCTGCTGGAACGATCCTTCAATTGCCTTTCCGGCGGTCAGAAACAACTCGTGATGCTGGCGCGGGCCCTGTATCAGGATACGCCCGTCATGCTGCTTGACGAACCCAATGCACACCTGGATTTTTGCAATCAGCATCGCATCATGGCCTTTTTTCAGGAGGCGGCAAGGAGACGGCATACCACGGCCCTTGTTACGCTCCACGATCCGAACCTTGCGCTGAATTACTGCGACAGCGTCATCCTTTTGCGGGAAGGACGGGTGATCGCCCAGGGCCCCACCCGAAGGGTCATGGACGACGAGATGTTGAAAGAGGTCCTTGGGGAAAACATTCGGATCGATACCACCGCCCGGGGCCTTCAGGTGGTGGTTCCGAGGATCCCGGCGTCCTGCGTGCAGAAGGAAGCCCAACGAGCCCTCAAGCAGTTCCCTGTTTCTTCGATCCGATTATGAGCTTGGTCTTTTGACAAAATGAAGATCCCCGGTCATGACCCGGCTATAGCTGAAGGCGTTTCAAAAAGCTAAATAGGTACCAATCAGAATTGTGGGAGGCAAGTAGTATGCGGTGCAATTATTGCGAATGGCGTTGTGATTTGAGCGGCGGAAAGCTCGGCGTATGCCGGATGGTTGTCGAAGACCCTGCAGGAGAAATCCGGGAACGGTTTCCCTTCAAGTGGTGCACCTATTCGATTTCCCGGATCGAATCGATGCCCTTCTACCACGTCTATCCCGGGAGCCGTT
>CAZXWJ010000177.1:0-8910 GCA_964644375.1 uncultured Desulfobacteraceae bacterium
CTCTCTCTGAAACGGCTGTCAAATAAATAAGAGCCCTCTTCGAATCTCTGGAGATTCATGTCAACCAGGACATCGAAGTCCTCCAACCGATTGATATGAAATAAACTCTGTTCGGAGGTAAAAGATTGAGCGGTCTTCTTCAGGTTTTTGAATTTTTTTGCCGAGAACTTTTTGGCGTAATGGGCCACATTGAAATCAAAGGTCCCGGGATAGAGCACGTAACCTATCTCGTCATCAATGAGGCCGGTATTGAGGGTGGGCGAGGAGGGGTCCATGTATCGCAGATGGGTTCCTTCGGGACATGCACGCAGGAGGTCTGCCAGGCTTTCCCCATTCCTGAGGAAAATGGGTGTACGTTCCATCCAGGTCTTTCCCATCCAGGTTTCTCCCGGGAAGAAGACAAAGATGTCCTCCTCTTCAAGATAGGACAGGGGCAACATGCCGGCGATGCCTCTTCGATCCTTCCGGACCAGAAAACAGGGTTTGGCGTTGAAGTGTCGCTGAAAGCAATAACGGAATTCCCAAAGATCGGAGAGATTCTTTGCTTTGATTAGAGCGTTCCACAGGAGACGGCATTGTTCGAGGTCCGTGACAAACGATACGTCATATATTGGATTATTTTTTTGTGGAAGGTGCTTTTCAGGGGTCATTGCCGCTTGACCGTCTGAAGACTGGCTCTTTTGGCCTTGAAAAATTTCTTTGCAAAATCCGCTACAATTTGAGGATCATAGAGCTTGCAGCTGAATACGTCGAGGTAGGTGGCGTTGCTGGCGTTTGCGAAATGGGCGGATATAAGTGAGGTCTCAATGAGTTGAATCATGGAGAATCCAGCGACCCGCTCGTCTTCACCGAAATGGACCACCTGGGTCTCTCCGAAACGTTTCATCTCAATCAGTTTACAGAGTTCGGAGACGAACAACGTTATCTTTTCGGCGTCCCGGATGGTTTCCGGGTCACATTCATACAGGTCAATGCAGGACAGCAGCCCCCATGGCTGTTCGGCACGGCTGGGATCTGTTTTGGCATCTTGTTTCATTAATACGGGGTCCCCTTCTTTGGCCCTGGCGGTGTGATGCCAGGGTCGTCTATAACGACGACAATCATCGTCGAATTGATATTTTGTCCGAATGTTCCCGAGTCCGGAAAAACTTGCTCCTTTTGGTTTATGCTTACGGCCTTTGATAATAAGGTGTTGCATGGAACAAATCCGAATAAACGGTCCGTTCATCGCGAAACCCTCTGCCCCGGCCTCACACTTCGGGATCACATTTTCTACTTTCCGAAAAATTTGCATAACACCCAGGAGGGAGAGCAACCCCCCCCCAGGGTGCAATAAACTCTATTGTTGCTACATTAGGGTAACGTAAGGAAAATCGCGACAGCGCCTATTCCTCGATGACTTCGTAGGCGGATACCATAATGACCTTAATGTCGTCTTGTTCTTCAACCGTCCCGGTGACTTTTACTTTCTGCCCTACCATTTCCGCCACTTCATCGCCCTTTTCGCTTTCGGCCACATCATAAACCTGCTGATCCTCCGTGACGATCTGGTACAAGGCGTTCACAGTTCCCAAAATAGTGACCTGTTCTTCTGCCAGGGCCGGCACGCCACTAACAAAGAGAACGAACAGCACACAAAACAAGAGGGTCAATCCTTTTCGATTTGTCTTCATTTTTGAGCTCTCCTTTCAATGAAACAGATTTTTGTTTTTACCCAGAGATTCTCACTTCGATTCCCAACCGGGTTTTGTTCGGTAATTCACCACGGTAATTGTGTTTGCATTTCGGAAGGTTTTTATCACTCCGGTAAGTTCCAGTTCCTTACGGGCCAGGGAGAGCAACTGCTCGCCTTTTTCATCCCTGACGACCAAATATTCTTTTTCATCTGCTGTCGACAGGGCCACGGCCGTAATGCCGCCGCTGTCATCCCAGTCCACAGGGAGGAGGATCCCTTTCAATGTGGTCAACCCTGTGTTTCGGCCCTTGCTCGCCTCGTCATCGTTCAGGGTTTTTTTTGGTTTGTGACGTGTATTCATGCCCCCTTGATAAGGCAATAGCCGTGCCAATTGGCTAACTGATCGATTTGTTGATCATTAAGGGTGTCGGGGCGGATGTGAACCAGAATCTTCGGTTCCGATTCGTGTGAAAGGGAAATCATTAGATGAACCGTAAAGGTTTCAGAGATGCTATAATCTATTGAAATGATAAAAAATTTGAAACAGGAAATGAAAGTTCCTGAAAAATTTTAATAGGAATTGCCGGTTCCGGCAGGAAAAAGAGTCTTAAAAGAGAGATTCATTGCTTGTATGCCTCTTTGCGAAGACCGTACTTTTTCATCAATTTGTGGAGTTGGCGGGGTGTAATGCCCGAGGTTGCGGCGGTGGCTTGAATTTTACCGTGATGTTTTGCCAGTTGGTCTTCAAGGTATGTTCTCTCTATCATTTCAAGCCCCCGGCGCCGTGCCTCCCTCAGGGTCGGGGACGCGTTGTGTGACTGACCCGTACCAGAGGCCTCGAATTGGAAAAGCTCGCTCGGGAAACTTTCGGGGGTTAAAATGGAGGATGATTCCAGAATGTAGGCCCGTTCAATGAGATTGTCGAGCTCTCTGATATTGCCGGGCCAGGAATAGTTCATGAAGGCCTCCGTGACACCAGGCTCAAGATCATGAATGTCCTTGGCGTAGAACTGGTTCAGCTTTTTTAAAAAGACATCCGCAAAATGAGGGATGTCCTCGATGCGATCTCTAAGGGGGAGAAGCTCAATGGGAAAAACATTCAACCGATAATACAGATCTTTTCTGAAAAGACCGTCATCGCACATTTTTGTGAGATTGGCATTGGTCGCGGCAATCACCCTGGCGTCGGCTTCGATGGTTTCCTCTCCCCCCACACGCTGAAAAGTGCCGTCCTGTAAAACCTGGAGAAGTTTTATCTGGGCGGATGGCGTAATGGTTCCGATCTCGTCAAGAAAGATCGAACCCCCTTTGGCGATCTCAAACTTGCCCAGCTTTCGTTTTACGGCACCCGTAAAAGCGCCCTTTTCATGTCCGAAAAGTTCGCTCTCCAGCAGGGTGTCGGGAATGGCCCCGCAATGCACACTAATGAATTGAGCCTCCCTGCGGTTGCTGTGCATGTGGATAAGATTGGCCATCACACCCTTTCCCGTGCCCGTCTCGCCGATGAGTATCACCGTGCTTTTGGTCGGCGCTACAGAGCGGACCTTGTCGAAAACCTTTTTCATCATGGGATTTCTAGTCTGAACGAGTTCCAGGGCATCCGCCTGCCAGAACTGATCCCGAAGGTAGTCCAGTTCGGACTGCATGATAAGCGATTCATAGGCCGTCTCGATGACATGTTT
Organism: uncultured Desulfobacteraceae bacterium; assembly: GCA_964644375.1. GTDB lineage: Bacteria > Desulfobacterota > DSM-4660 > Desulfatiglandales > HGW-15 > CAYNYM01. The sequence goes on from CAZXWJ010000177.1 coordinate 3,358, forward strand.
CACTTCATCAGGGTTCAGGGGATAGGTGAGATAGTTGCTGGCCCCGGCCTTAACGGCCATGACGCATTCCCTGATCATGTCCTGGGATGACATGACAATCGTTTCAATGGTCGGGAAGAGCTTCCAGTAGACCTGAAGGGCCGATTTGTACCCATTACCCGTTATGGATTCCCTCAAGACACCAAGGTCGATGAAAAGGAAATCGTAACGCTTTTTTTTTAATAGCTCCAGGGCTCGATCATTGGCTGGGGCCCTATCAATTCGGTAGCCGGAACGATAACAACTCCGGATAACCCTGAAGGCATCATGATCCGGGGATATGATTAGGATATTTTTCATGTTTTCCTCCGGTTATCAACAGGACGATCGGGACCACTTGATTCGAGAACGATACCCATGAAATGAACGCGAAGTGATGAAGAGGGTATGCGTTGACGAGAAACATTTTTGCAGGGCACGAACATTAAGTCGAAATATTCGACGCCGAAACTATATCTTTTTTCGGATATGTCAACAAAAGAAATGGGCAAGGGATTAAGAACTCGAGATTCCTCGGGGTGAAAGATCGGAATTCGAAATTCCGATTTTGCCATTCTTATATAAATTCAGAGAGATGAAGGTGTTGGGTTCAGGTTTTCGAGATAGGGCCCCGGATTATTTTGCAGTGAACGGAACTCAAAGTTCCGAACCAAACGGGCATCTAAAATGAAAACACAAGGTAAAACAGTTTGTTAGGTGATTTGGCACCTTTTTTGCCATAAGAATGTGGGTTACGCACAAATGGCACACTTCGGCCAAATAATGGGTTGGAAACAGTTCTCTCACATAGGCCCATTACACCGTGAGGCGGAGGGTTATCAAGAGAGAGAAAACCCTGCCACGCCGCAAGCCGATCAACAACCGCAAAAGAACTCAAGGAGAGTCTGACGCATTATGAATACCCTGGCACTGAATCGAGGTTTCGCGCTGCGACGTATTGCCGCGCCCGCGAAAGAGATTTGTTTCAATCTCGTGTTGATATCCCTGGGGAGTATCATCTGTGTCATCGGATTGAACAGTGTTTTGATCCCCAAAGGCTTTATGAGTGGGGGGCTGGTCGGGATCGCCATGATTTTCCACTATCTGAATCCGTCCGTGGATGTAGGCCCGGCCTACTTCCTGCTGAATCTGCCTCTTATCCTTTTGGGGTGGCTGACCATCAGCAGGAAATTCATGTTGTATAGCATTTACGGGATCGTAATTTTTTCATTTGCAGCCCTTTACCAGTCTCCGGCCATCCTTATAAAGGATCCGATCTTGTCTGCCCTGCTTGCGGGGGTCATATGCGGCGTGGGAGGCGGAATCATTCTCAGATCCACAGGTTCGGCCGGGGGTTTGGACATCCTGAGTATCTATTTTCACCGAAAATTCGGTTTCCGGATGGGCACGGTGATTTTCTTTTTCAATGCCTGTGTTTTACTGGCAGGGGCCCTGCTCTTTGACCTGGAAAGGACGCTGTATTCCGTTGTCTTCTTTTACGCGAGCGCGCGGGTTATCGAAGCGGTCCTGACCGGGTTCAATCGAAGGAAGTCTATCCTGATTATTTCGGAGAGTGCAAATGCCATCGCCGAGAAAATTATGAAGACGGCGAATCGGGGTGTGACGTTTCTGAAGGGAGAAGGGGCCTACACCGGGGAGGAGAAAAACGTGATCTTCACGGTGGCATCCCTCACGGAACTGCCCAAGATCAAAGAGCTTATTTATGCCATCGATTCGGATGCCTTTGTGGTCGTCAACGAGACCCTCGAGGTGATCGGAAAGAGGCACGGGAAACTAAAAGCCTATTAGGAAGTCAGAAGCATTATTTCGTTCAGGCCGTGAGGGCAGGCAGCCAAATTGTCTGCCCTCTGTTTTTCGAGCATCAAGAGGAATTATCCTGAATCTCCTGATTTTGGTCATGATATGCAAATAAGGCGGTGGATTTAGGTTTTTACAGTGACGGTGCCTTTTTGATGAGGTAATGTCAAAGATGAAACGCTCGGCCATAACTTGTGGTGGAAGACCCACCGAAATGGCTATTCGCCCGATCCGGCATGGCCGGCCCCAGAGGGTATCGTCATGGAAAATAAGCCAACGCACGTCGTGCTAGTCACCCTCTTCTTTTGCCTTATCCTTCTTTCCAATACTTTTTCTGATAACAGGGCGCATTCTCAATCTCCTCCCCCAACGGAAGACTTGGATCTCGTCAGGGCGGAGATGTGCGAAAATGTATCAGAGCAGAAGCCCAAGAATACCGGTCTTGCCTTTTCGGTGGGCATCGGAAAGGTACATTGCTTCACCTTTTTTGATCCAGTGCCCCAACAGACATCCATTTGCCATAACTGGTATTACAGGGAAAAACTGAGCACAAAGATAAAGCTGAGGCTAAGCCCCCCGCGCTGGGCCACCTTTAGCAGCATTCAACTTCGCGAGGCAGACAAGGGTCCCTGGCGGGTGGAGATCTCCGACCAGAAAGGGCGAGTGCTTCGTGTCCTCAGGTTCAGTATCGTCGATTAACGGAATATGAATGATGGTTGAGTTTCCAGGCCTCATGACAGGCGTTCGATGGCAGGATATCGTTGATATCGCCATGGTCAGTTATGTCCTCTTTCGGCTCTATGCCCTTTTCAGGGACACGAATGTTTTTCGTGTACTCATCGGTATCGCGTTTCTGTGGTTTTTCCAAAGGTTTTCCGTCTCTCTCGGGTTGATCGTGACGAGTTGGGCCCTGCAGGGTATTACCGCCGCCGCCGCTCTTATTATCATCGTCGTGTTCAGAAATGAAATCCGTGCGGTTCTTCAGGCAAAAAACCTGAAGGCCATTGTTTGGGGCCTGCCTCACAAAAGTGCCGAGACTCCCTTGGGTCTCTATATAGACGGGATCTATGAATTGGCGCGGCAGGGTCTTGGGGCCCTGATTGTCTTCCCGGGCCAGGAGGACTTGACGGAGGCCGTCCATAGCGGAATCGAATGGCGGGGCCTGGTATCCAAGGAGATGATTGTCAGCATTTTCTGGCGGGATAATCCCGTTCACGACGGCGCGGCGATTGTGGAGGACGATCGGGTCGTTGAGGTGGGGGCGATTCTACCTCTTTCCCGCCGAAAGGACATCCCTTCCTATTACGGCACCCGTCACAGGGCCGCCCTGGGACTGGCCGAAGCAACGGATGCCCTGGTTATTGTGGTTTCCGAAGAAAGGGGCCGTGTTGCCGTGGCCAAAGGGGGTCGCATTGGCAATGTAAAGAGCAAGAACGAACTTTTGACGCTACTGAAGGATCATCTGGGTCTGGCAGAGGAAAAGACCCGCGTTGCGAAAAAAGAGGGGGTTAAGCTGGGGGCGGCGGCCCTGGTTTCCGTTCTATTCATTACGGGGGTCTGGCTTAGTTTTACACGGGGTCAGGACACCCTCATGACCCTGGACATTCCAATTGAATACATGAATCGTGACCCGGCCATGGAAATATTGACAACCTCTGCCAATGATGTCCGTTTGGACCTGATCGGCTCGGGGGCACTCATCAGGTCTCTTCGTCCCGAACAGTTCAAGGTGCAGCTGGACCTGAGCGGCGCCGTGGCCGGGCGCAATGCCTTCACCATCACGTCGGAGAATATTTCTCTTCCGCCCGGGGTTCTATTAAAGAACATCAAGACAGCCGTTGTTGAAGTCCACCTCGATGTCCTTGTAAAAAAAAGCCTGCCCATACAGGTGGACTGGGGGGGTAGACTCCCCGAACATTTAATCCTCTCGGGCATAACCCTCGACCCTGAAAGGATAGAGATCATAGGAGGAAGTGAGCTTCTGAAGAATCTTTCGACCGTCTTGACGGAAAAGGTTCCCATTGATCCTCTCGAAAAATCCGGGACCCTAACGGTCAAGCTGGTCCTCGGCCCGGCCTCCCTGAAATTCGCGTCAGGCTCAAAAGACCGGGTTAAGATTGAGTACGAAATCACGCGGAGAACTCCATGAATGCCCTCATGAAACCTTCGGGGACATCTATCTCCGATAGCCCGTCAATGTTTCAATCTTTCTTTTCAGGGCGCCGGATTAGGGTTGAGGGGTATAATAAAATAATTTTCTGATGTCAAAGGGGGAAAGCAATGGCGTTGCTTCTGCTGGTTGTCTTTGTAACCATATTTATCTCTGCGCAGTGTTCACTTTACGAGGCGACACTGTATTCGATACGGATGGGTTCGCTTGAAGCGGCCAAGTCCAAGGCGAAAACAAAGGGGATTGCCCGCAGGATGATCCAGATGAAGAGGCAGATCTCCGCCCCCATTGCCGCGATCCTGATCCTGAATACGATCGCGAATACGGCCGGGGCGACCATCGCGGGGATGTATGCCCATCAGGTACTGGGAACCTCGATGGTGCCGCTCTTTTCCGTGCTGTTTACTCTGGGGATTCTTTTTTTTGCCGAGATCATTCCAAAGACCCTCGGAGCCGTTCACTGGAGAACGCTCTGGCCCTGGATCGTATGGCCGCTAATCGTCATGAAAAACGGCCTCTACCCTTTCATCTTTGTAACAGAAAAAGTTGCAGCATGGCTTACCCGTGGACATTCGACGTCCCCGATGACGGAAGAGGACATCCTGGGAGCGGTCCGGCTGGGCGCAAAGGAAGGGGAAATTTCAAAGTGGGAAAGCCTGATGGTGCACAACATCATCAATCTGGAGGATAAACAGGTCAGAGAAGTGATGACGCCGAGAACGGTCATGTTTTCGCTGGATGAGGAGACGCCTGTTGCAAAGGCCCTCGATACGGCCGGAGAAAAGGGCTTTACACGCATCCCCGTCTATCATGGGGACAGGGAAAATATCACGGGTTATGTCATGATCCACGATCTCGGTTCCGCAAAGACCCTGAGCGAACCGAAGACAAAACTTGCCGCCATTGCAAAGCCCATTGCCTCTATTGCGGAAACAACAAACTGCCTGACCTTGATGAATACCTTTTTGAAAAAACGGCGCCACATTGCCATCGTAAAGGACGAATACGGGGGTGTGGCCGGACTGGTGACCCTGGAGGATTTATTGGAAGTGGTCCTTGGCGCCGAAATCGTAGATGAAAGGGACACCGTGGTAGACATGCAGGAAATGGCGCGCAAGGCAGGAAGAAAGCGGCCCGAAAAATGACTTGCCGGAATCATGTCCGAGGATGAACATCGTTGGTGTTGGCTTTGGACAGCAGCTCCCAGGCCTCTTCCGCGGTCTCAACAAAATGAAAGAGGTTTTTGTCCTCCGGGGAAATTGTTCCCGCCTCGATGAAAACATCGAAGTTGATGGCCCGCTCCCAGAACGTCTTTCCGAATAAAAGAATCGGGATAGGTGTTATTTTCCGGGTCTGCACCAACGTGAGGGTTTCAAAAAGTTCGTCCATGGTTCCGAACCCCCCCGGAAAAGCGACGAGGGCCTTGGCCCGCATGAGAAAGTGCATTTTCCTGATCGCAAAATAATGAAATTGAAAACTCAACCCGGGCGTGATGTAGGGATTGGGCGCCTGTTCGAAGGGCAGGACGATATTCAGTCCTATGCTGA
>CAZXWJ010000178.1:0-8885 GCA_964644375.1 uncultured Desulfobacteraceae bacterium
TGGTATCCGTTTACTTTTCAAGCGGCCTTTCCAGCCCGTGACGACGTGGAATACGTTTGTCACCGAGCCCCGGCCGAGACCTTTTATGCTCCATGACATAGACTCTCAGCTCTTTGATCTGATCCGCAGTGAGGATCTTTCTGAGTGCCAGGCGCGATTCAATGTGTTGCATGTACAGCTTTCCCTTCAGGTCAGCGATTCCTTCCGCCGTTGCGCGGACCGCCGCAGGGTCCACCTCATCTTCTGAGAAGGCCTTTTCCATGTGAAGACGAAGGCCGTCGAGCTGCGCCCTCAAGGCCAGGCGCTTCTCACGGGAGGTGAAATCCGCGTCCCGGAGTTCTTTGATCTGCTCTTCCGTAATCTCCAGTTGCTGAACCATCTGCGGGTTCCGCCAGATCCCGAGGGCGGGGGGATGAATGCCTTTCCCGCCAAACCCCTTTTCCTGTCTCCCGCCTCCGGGCGTGAACGCCCCTGCCACGGCGGGAATGAAACACACCGCGGTCAAAAGAACGATGAGGCCGGTGCCTAATTTTTTTCTTCTCGAATTCATGGTGTACCTCCTTTGAAAGTTGTTATTTTACAGGGAATCTTTTTTCGCGGTCTTGAGGGTAAGATAGGCGATGAATGTAAAGGAAATTTGTTGTTCAAGGACAAAATTGTAAAGGTATTGTAAATCGGATTGTCATCTCGACTCCACTTTATGACGGCCAGGTGCCAAAAGGTTGTTTCTCAAGTTTCATTGAACCGTCATTGCCCTTGTAGATATTGATCCAGGCATTCCAGTTTTTGGTGTCCATCTCCGGGTAATCCAGCCGAAAGTGGCTGCAACGGCTCTCTTTGCGCATGATGGATGCCTTGAGCTTCATTTCAGCGCTGATAATCATATTGGCGGTTTCAAAGGCCAACCGCAATTCATGTAAATCCGCAGCTCGAAGCATTGGCATGTGATGATCTCTCAACTCTTCAATGTAGGCCAGTGCCGCTTTCAGAAGATTTTCTTTTTTTATGTATATAATGAAATTGGGAATCATGATGCCTTGCAGGGTTTGGGTCACCCAGACGGGACCATACCCGGTCTTTCTCTTCAGAGGCGCAAGGATCTCTTGTTTGACCTCATCCATTTTCGCTGTTGAAGTGGCCGGCATTTCAACCCCCCGGCAATATTCAGAAGCCGCCTTCCCGGCAATGGCACCCTGCACCGCAGAACCGGCCAAAGAGGATCCAATCTGGGTATAGATGGCTCCGGCCATATAAGACCCCAATGCATCACCGGCAGCATACAGCCCCGGGATGTTTGATTCACATTTCTCATTGATGGGAACCAGGCCTTCGGACTTGTGAATCGACATGCCGGCTGAGGAACCGCCCACCAGTGTTCCCGCCATTCCCGGAGGTGCGCCCCCTTGTTTTTTGGCACCTCCTGGGCTGGAGCCGCCGCCGGGACCATGACCTTCTCCCGGTCCCCCTTCACCTCCGGGAGGATCATTTCGTTTAAATTCATCGGGAACATAGGGTCCGCCTTGGGCCTCTTTGCCGTCTGCCATCCCGGGAGGCCCCATCTTAATGGGATTTCCAGTCATGTAGGCTTTGTAATTTTGATCCACCCCCAGATCATGGTGCACCTCAACCCCCGTTATACCGGGTTTCCTTTCAAATATACCATGCCATCCGTCAAAGCAGGCCGCCGCGTTTTTTGTCTGGCCGGGGTGTCCGTCGTTCCACTCCTTGCCGGTCACTTTGGCGCCAATATTATAGGCCATGACACTGCCGTCGTGGGTGAGATCACAAATCGGAAAGCCATTGGGCTTGAAACCGCCGGCCCCGGTGCACAGGATCACACTTTTAGCCTTGAAAAAAAGAATTTTTTCCTGATCCAGGCTGAAACCGGCTGCACCGGCAATCTGTCCCTTTTCTGTGATCAAATGGGTGATGACGATTCTTTCTTTAACAGGGATATTTCTTTCGTTGATGGGGGTGTTAAAGCTTTTGTTGTAAAGCTGCGATTCAAAAAAACCCCATTCTTTCAGTTCATTGACACGGGCAAGGGAGTGCTCCGCCATTTGCCTGGTGTAAACCGGATTATTGGTGCCCAGGGCAGAGCGGGAAACCGTTTTGACGAACTGATCAAGGCTCATTTTGGCCTTTGCCGGGTCATAGGCGAAAATCCCCTTGGCAAACGGTGTCATCCCGGATGAGCCGAGCCTGCCCTTGGAAACCATCAAGACCCGGGCACCGGCATCATGGGCCTTGACAGCTGCAAATAATCCTGCCATTCCGCCGCCGATAACCAGTACATCCGCTTGGTTTTCGGCATAGGTTATTTTGTTGATATCAACTTTAGAGATATTGGGACTGCACTCACCCCGGTTCGGGGATAATCCCATGGCGGCCATTGCCGCCAGCCCTGCGGCGCCACCTGCCACTGTCATGAACTTGCGGCGGGAGATGTCTTTTGGTGTTTGAGAACTTGTCATTTATACCCCACTGGTCTTTTGTATTTTTTAAACGCATAGGTTTTTAAAAGGAGCAAAATTTCCCCTGTTGTCAGCAGGGAAATTAAAATTGACATGGAAAGGTTAAAATGGCGGCCAAGATCAATGGCGTGCCATGCGGCAACAGCAATAAACAGCAATGCCAGAATGCCATGGAAAACCCGCCAGGTTTTGTACTTCATGGGCAGCTTGTCTCGTGCAAACGAGGTAATTCCCAATACCAGCATCAAACACCATGCAATGATACCAAGCACAACCCCCTGGTTCATGGTTGTGATGATGGTGATAAAAGCGTCAACCGGGGAAACCCCTGACTCAAAGAACCGTGGAACCACCAGGCAAAGCGGATGGAACAACAGAAAGATGACCAAGGTATACCCCATGATTTTATGATATTTTACCACTTTGTTCATCTTAAGTTCTGCAACGGCTGATCTGTTCGCGCGTGTCCAGAAAAACTGCCCAACCATTTGGCAAAAGGCCAGAACCGTTATAACAGAAAGAGATTCTTTCAACACCGAACGCTCCGGAAAATTACCCATGGCCCAGAACAGCAGTGGAATTCCGGTAAACGCGAGCAGTGTCTGTCTGAAAAAACGGTTTGTGAAATAGTAGTGCATTTTTTTCCCCATGAAACCACAGCCGGAATAGACTTTTCCGGTGAAATCGTAATGGCGTCCACTGGACAATACATCCTGCACAAATGACATATCTGGCAATCCGCCGGGTATTTGATGAACGCCTTTTTTGTTTTTGGATCCTGCCTGATCACATCTGTGGGACAGTTTTTAACGCATGTCCCGCAACCGATACACCCTTTAATAGATTGGATGGTCATCTCTTTTTCCTTTTATTAATGAAAACTGATCTGCTTTTTTAGTTAATCATGTTTGGAATTATGGCGTTGCCGGCGTGAACCGGCCGTGAAAAGAATGTGAAAAAGATGTGAAATTTACAAATTCTGTGGAAGAAAAACCGGGAGGGGTGGATTTTTAACCATGGCCGCCAATCCCTGAAAAAAAAACACAGGGAAGGAAGGGTTTTCCAGTTCAAGCCTAAATGATCGGCGACGTCTGAGACGGTCAGTATTTGGCACAACTTGATATCATAATATTTCTCCTTACTTTGCTTCAACTAAGTTGAAATGATATCTCGGTTGGGAGCAATACTCTTCCGGTAAATAGCGATGTCCTGGATTTTTCCGTCTTCGGTGATCAGGTGATCGACTACGTTCAGGTCGACGATATCGTGGGAATGAGATATCATATCCCAGGCGAGCCCGTTTCTGCGGACGGCTTCTTTTTTTTTGTGGATATTTTGCTCCAGTCCTCTCCATTTGGAAAATTTCAATGAATTGGCGAACAGGTAGACCGGCAGACGATAGAGATGGGCAATGCTGATTATATTGGCTGCACCGGCAGCCGTGATTATCTGGTTGTCCGCGGTTATGCTCATTGCCCCCAGAAATAATTTATTGGCCTGTTTCAGAAAATGGGACAGGCCGTATTCCGGAACCACCAGATAATCCACTCCCGCCTGATCCATTTTTTTCAGTACCTGCTCGGTTTTTCGGCCATCCTGGCTGAGAATGATTACTTTGAAATGCTTCCCCCGTCGTTTGGCTTCCGGCAGGATTCGTTTCACCGGCGCGCTTACCGAGTAAACAATGATGAAATCGTCGTCTTCCACACACTCGACTCCGAAATCAACGACACGCTTTATGTTGTCTTCCATGTGGTCGGTCTGGGCCTTGAAAATACGTTGGATCGTTTTTTTGACTTCTCCGATACTGGCCGTTTCCGAAATATTTAAAGAATTGATATTGTTCTTACAATTCGACATCATGTTGATCAACGGAACGATGCGGGGTTCGCTTTGTTGGATTGCATCGACAAAATCCAGAATTTGATTTCGAATATCCTTGGGAGAACCCGTGAAGGACGCCAGTGCATCCGTCAGCGCATCCATGGTCATCCGAGTGGTCTGGGACGCCCCCACCACATCTTCGTGATCCCTGAAAAGTTTGTACAGTATTTGTCGATCGTTGGTTTGCATGCTGTTTTGCTCCTTGCTGATAAAACTTTGTTTTTTATGCCGCGCTTCATTATCAGCCTTACAGGCTGGCCCACAAATAGATCGTCAGGTAGATTGAGGCAATCAAAAGGGCGATTATGGTCACCGCCGCACCTGTTTTCATAAATTCCAGGAAGGTAATGCCCTCGCCGTATTTCTGAGCGATACTGACGCTGACGATATTGGCCGATGCCCCTATATAGGTGAAATTTCCGCCCAGGCAGGCCCCCAGAGACAATGCCCACCAGAGAATGTTGTTCGGTACGGGGGTAGTCTGAAGCATATGTTCAACAATGGGAATCATACTAACGGTAAACGGAATGTTATCCAAAAAACCGGATACCAGGCCGGACACCCATAAGACCACAAGAACCATCACGTAAGGATTATTTCCTATCCGCATGAAAACATTTTCAGCGATCCACAAAATGACGCCGCGTTCTTCCAGAACTCCGACCAGGATAAAAAGCCCGGCAAAGAACAGCAAGGTGCTCCATTCCACATCTTCAAGCACCTGTTCGACATCTTCTCCTGACAGAACAAACAGCAGCATGGCCACGGCAAATGCCACCAATCCGGGACTCAGACCGGTGATGGTCTGGGTGACAAACAACGACAACGCCAGGGCCAAGCAGCAAAGTGCTTTGACGATCAGGCGTCTGTCCAGTCGGGTATTCATGAATTCAAATCGTATTTTTTCCAGCAGTAGCCGGATCGAAACCTGCTTGACCAGATTTTGGTCCACCGGTTGGAATCGGTCCCTGTTCCGTATGCGGATGTAAAGAAGGACCACCGTAAAAACAATGACTACTGGGATGCTGAGATTGATCAGAAATTGATTGAAGGTCAGACCCACCTGGGAGCCGATGATGATATTGGGCGGATCTCCAATCAAGGTGGCCGTTCCTCCCACATTGGAGATCAGGGCCTGGCTGATGATATACGGTTTGGGATCCAAACCGATGCCCCGGGTCAGTTCGATCAGAATGGGGATGATGATCAGCACCGTGGTAACATTGTCCAGGAAGGCCGACATAACAGCGGTCACCAACGAGAACAGGATTAGGATCTTCACTGGATTCCCTTTAGTGAATTCGGCAATTTTTACCGATACCAAGGTAAAGAATCCGGATCGACGCAATATGCTTACAATGATCATCATGCCCATCAACAGCATGATGGTCTCGAAATCGATCATCCCAACGGCCTGGTGCTCGCTGATTGTTCCAAAGATTAGCAAAACTGCTACGCCGGACAGGGCAGCCGCTGCCTTGTTGATCAGTTCCAATGTAAGGGCAACGTAGACAAGCAGGAATACGATGACAGGCAAAAATACTGTTTCCATTTTTAAAAGCCTTAATATGAAAAAGAATAAAAAGTTATTACAAAAGCATGTTCAAGTTTATGTCCGCGATATCTGCCAGTCTGCAAAACCTCATAAGAGTAGTACAACCAAATCTCTATAGAGCGTATACATTGGTGGCGTTATTTGATCCACTTCCGATGCAGACAAATATCGACAAAGTTAACAGGCAGATACAGTTAGATCTGTTTTGAAACCCCGTCAGCTCTGCTGGGGGTAGTTTATTGCTTTAGCCCCATCCCACCATAGGTTATATATATTTTACAGGCGATATAGTGATTGAGTCTTTCGGACAACAATCCTGCGGATAGATGATTTTAGACTGGCCGGAGGCTTCATCCAAACGGAAAATATCCATGGGGCAAGTCTGGACAGAGGTGCCGCAGCCGATACATCTGTCTTTATCAATAATTTCTGCTGCCCCTTTGACTACGGTTAAAGGGGTCCTGAGTTCGTGGCTGGCATCCCGGGTGAACTCTTTTTCTCGCCGGATAAAAGCTTTGATTCGGTTCATAGTGGTCTCGATAGTTCGGGTGAGCAGGCCGAGTTCATTGTTGGCGTGTTTCTGAGAAAACCGGGCCGGTATATTGTCCGGTCTTTTTTATACGTATAAAGAAAGGTATCCACCTCCGTATTGATGAGATTGGCAATCATTTTGGACAGGTTATTGCCCATAACGAAAAAGGTGATGCCGGCCACGATTTTGAACCGGATGCTCTGGTAAAATTTCATAACGATTTTTCCAGGATATAGCCTTTTGATTCCAGAAAATCGGACATGTTTGCCACAATGGCCGGATTATCCTCGATGATGAGCCGTCTGATGTTTGGCGTCATGGATCTCGTCAGGGATATGGTTTATAGCCTTTGCCGTATAATTGTCAACCGCTTCTAAGACATGGGCAAGAGAAACCTCATCAAGGGCCGGACCTTTTATAAAACTGATGGGAAGCCTGCGAAAGGGCACGTTCCCACTCATCGGATCTATTTCCTTTTTCGTTATCATGGGTGGGAATTATATCAGGGAGTGTGAACCAGCCGTGAAGATAACGTGAAAAAAATGTGAAATCTGCCTTCTCGCTGTTTCGTATGAGGAGATTTGACCGACTGCAGTCCCGGGGCACCTACACGCAATAGCGAGGGGTCATTTTTTTTGATGGGCGATCAGGGCGAAGAAAGTGTTTGTAAAATAATTGATCCCTGAGGATGCTGCTCTGTCAGTGTTCTTTGTTTGTTGTGATAAGATTAAGCACACTACTGCTATTGAAATCGGCCTATAGCGTCTTTGCCCGCCCTTTTGACGGCGAACAGGGCGTGGTCGGCCGTGTCAATCAAGCCGTTTGAGTCCGCGGCATTTTGCGGAAAGTTCGCCACCCCGAAGCTGGCCTGCAGTCGAATCTCGATGCCCCGGTCAAGTGCGTAAACAGTACTTTTCATCCGTGAACGAATTTCGGAGGCTTTTTGCAGCGCATGGCTTAGATCCATCCCTGGCAGGACCACCACAAATTCGTCACCAGCATAGGCCACGGCGTAAGCCGGCTCTTTCAGACAATGATCGATAGTGCACGCCACTTCGCGGATGGCTCGACTGCCATTGAGGTGTCCATGGGTGTCAACGACCCCTTTGAAATGGTCCAGGTCCATGAATATCAAGGAGATTGGGGCGTCAGTGGTTTGGGCACCTTCAACTAATTCGGCAAGGGAGCGGTACAGATAGCGTTGGTTATAAAGACCGGTCAACCCGTCCCGAAAGGCCTGATCTCGAAATCTTCGCTCCCTATCACGCAGGGCAGCTTCCGCCCTTTTGCGCTGAGAGATGTCCACAAGGGCAATCGTCACCCGTGTCAGATCCTCCTCGTGGCCGGAGACGGCCATTGATTTTCCCAAAACAATTTTGGGCTCACCGGTTGTCGTTACAATTGTCATTTCCTTTTCGTTTGTGGGATTCCCCTCGGCGGCTACTACGGCGATTTCCCTGGCCATCTGTAAAAAAAATTCTGAATCCGTTGGAACAAAAGCCCCATCGTGGCCAACACCGTCGTTAACGCCCATCAGCTCCAGGAAGGCCTGATTATGGCTGACAGTCTTTATTAACGACCAGCAATGGTGGACCTGCACGGGATTTCGCTCAAGGTATGCCCTGAAATCAGAGACCCCGGATACACGAAGTTCTTCAAGGTGGGCCTTCAGATGGGACGCGTCCCATTCGATCAGGGCTATGGGGGAGGACTGAAACAACTGACGATATCGTTTTTCACTCTCCTTTAGGGCCTCCTCCGTTTTTTTTTGATCGGTATAGTCTTCAATAAAACCCATAACACCGTTTACTTTGCCATCGGTTCCAGGTATGGGGCTGAGATGATAACGTAAATGGGTGCAAGTACCCCGAGGGCCGGTGTAAGGATGCTCGGCAAAGGTCGGTTCCTCTTGAACCATGCATCGCTCAATATCAGCAAAGACCCCCGATGCTTCCAGGTCCTGACAATCAAATAAGTTTTTCGATTTCGTTTTTTTGTTAGTAATGCATGAGAACATTTCCTGCATTTTCCGGTTGAAGCCGGTTATGCCGCCCCGGGTATCAATCGTGAAAATCCCGAGCGGGGTGCTATCGCCCAAAAGCCGGTTTCTTTTTTCAAAGGCCTTGAGCGCGGTCTCTGCCTGCCGGCAGCGTTGTTCAGCCCCTTCAAGCTCGGCAACCTGCCTCCGCAATGTGTCGATCTCAGTGATGAGCCTTTTGATGTTTTCAGACTCTAAAGACATGGGAATCCTTTCGATGCGTTGCATGACCAGCTTTCCCTTCAGGTCAGCGATTTTTTCCGCGGTTGCGCAGACCGCCGCGGGGTCCACCTCGTCTTCTGAAAAGGCCTTTCCGTGTGAAGTCGAAGGCCGTCGAACTGCGCCCTCGGTCTTGAGGGTAAGATAGGCGATGAATGTAAAGGAAATTTGTTGTTCAAGGAC
>CAZXWJ010000179.1:0-8816 GCA_964644375.1 uncultured Desulfobacteraceae bacterium
TTTCAACCATTTTCCCGGCGTACATGACCACCACCTCCTCACAGAACCCGGCCACGACGCCCAGATCGTGAGTGATCATGAGAATTGACATGTCAAGGTCCTTCTGCAATTGGAGGAGAAGATCCAGGATCTGGGCCTGAATAGTCACATCAAGGGCCGTGGTCGGTTCATCTGCAATCAGGAGGCTTGGGCCGCAGGCCAGGGCCATGGCGATCATGACCCGCTGGCGAAGACCCCCGGAAAGCTGATGGGGGTATTGATCGAGCCTGCTCTCCGCGGCCCCTATGCCGACCATTTCCAATAGTTCGATGACCCTGTCGCGGGCCTCCTTGGGGCGAAGCCCGCGATGGAGCCGAAGAACTTCCATGATCTGAAACCCGACGGTATAGACGGGATTCAGGCTCGTCATGGGTTCCTGGAAAATCATTCCGATCCGGTTCCCTCTGATTTTTCTCATCTCGTCATTGCTGAGGGTGAGGAGATCGTTGCCGTTGAAGAAGATCCGGCCCCCTTCCACACGGCTGGGAGGCGACGGGAGAAGCCGCATAATGGACATGGCCGTGACGCTTTTGCCGCAGCCTGATTCTCCCACCAGTCCGAGGGTGTGTCCCCTGTTGACCGTCAATGAGACATTCTCCACGACCCTTGCGCTTGTGCCCTCTGTGGCGAAGCTGACCGTCAGGTCTTCAACTCTCAGGATTTGTTCCATAGTCGACACGATTTTTCGCTCCCTCGAAAGACTCAACCCCGGGCGAAGACGACTTTGGGGAAATAAAAGGAAACGATCCAGTTGGGCTCATCGACGATCTCGCTGATTCGCAGGTCACCGCATACGCTCGATAACATATAGGCCTCCTCCGGAGACATACCGCGCTCGCTGGAAATAAGGTCCACCATGCCATTCACGGCTTCTCTCGCGGCACGCATGAGGTCCGGACCGACCCCCATGGTCACCTCGTAACCCTTTTCGTCAAGGTGTCTCGTGACCGGACCGGGCGTGGTGAAACGGGGGAACTTCAAGGGCATGTCTTTTTCCACTTCCAGCCGGACGGTGATTTTCATGGGACTTTCAATGGCCGTGCCGCAAACCTCACCGTCGCCCTGGGCCGCATGGGCGTCCCCCATCGAAAAGAGGGCCCCGGGGGCCTCAACCGGAAGATAGAGGAGCGTTCCCTCGCCGATATCCCGGGTGTCCATGTTGCCCCCGACACGTCGCGGGTTCACGATGCTGTGTTCCCCGTCTTCACCGGGCGCCAAGCCGATGGTGCCGGGAAAGGGCTTCAGAGGGATGTTTACTCCCGGCCGAAATGCAACGGGGTCCAGGGTCTTCGGATCATATTCCCAGATGTGGAGGGCCGGTTTTTTAAACCGGTCGGACAGGAGTCCGAAACCGGGAATGATGGCCGTCCATCCCCAGCCCGAGGGTTCGAAGGACAGGATGGTCACCTTCAGGACATCGCCCGGTTCGGCCCCTTCCACGAATACGGGGCCTGTCACGGGGTTGACCCTTGAAAAATCCAGGGCTGCAACCTGTTCAAGGCTGGAATCGGCCGAGAGCTGCCCGCCCCCGGCATCCACCGTTTCGATCTCTACAACACCCCCGGAAGGTACGGTTAAGGCCGGAGGTATCGAATGATTCCATCCGAAATGGGATTGTTCCTGATGAACGGTATAGTCAGGTTTTATTCGCATGTTTCACCTTTTAGTGTTTTTTGAAATCCGCTGGAGGACCCGGGTCTACTAACCCGCCGCTTACGGCGGGTTAGGTCATTCGAAAACCCGGTCCTTTTTCGCGTAACGGGTTTTTCTACTGAGCGTCTTTTGCGTAGACGTATTCATAGTGGACGGGGATGTGGACGGGATCCACGAAGATTTCGTCCGGTCCCCCTAAGCGTCTGGTCCTCATAGTAAAACGTTGTTCGTTGAAAATCGGGACCCAGGGAGCATCTTCCATGAGCTCGATATAAATGGAGCGCCACAATTCTTCACGCTCCTTGGCCTTTGCCGGGTCGCTCATGGCATCGGCCTTGGCAGCCTTGGCGTCCAGGTCCTTGTTGCAGTACCAGGACCAGTTCCAACCCCCTTTGACCGCACCGCCGCAGCCGAGAATAGGACCGTAAAAGTTGGAGGGGTCCGGAAAATCGGCGATCCAGGCCATTCCCCCGGACCAGATCATGGGGGCCTGATCGGCCTCGCCCCCGGCGGCGATCACCGTGGATTGAGCAAGGGTCTTAATTTCCGCCTTGATGCCGATCTCGGCTAGATCCCTCTGGATGGCCTGGGCGATACGGGGGTTGGGGTCTGTGTTATTCGCAAAGAGTTCCGTCGTAAATCCCTGAGGGTATCCGGCCTCTGCAAGGAGTGTTTTGGCTTTTCCGGGATCGTAGGGATAACCCTTGTAGGCCTTGTCATAACCGGGCATGGCCGGGGGCAGAGGCTGATTGGCCGGTATGGCTCGGTTGTTCACGATTTGACAGACGCGTTTTTTGTTGATAGCCACGTTGACCGCCTGGCGCACCTTGACGTTGTCAAAGGGCTTCATCCTGACATTCATGGTGAGATACCCGGTGTGGAGCTGTCCGCCTTCGATGATCATTCCTTCGAACTTGGGATCTTTTTTCACCTGGAGAAAGCGGGCCGGTGGAATTCCATCGCCCAGGATGTCCACTTCTCCCCGCTGAAGCCGCAGAAGGGCCACCGTGGGTTCCTGGCCGACCTCGAAGACGATCTGATCCAGCCTGGGGAGACCCGATTTGTAGTATTCCCGGTTGCGTTCGAAAACGACCTTTTGCCCGAGTTTCCACTCCGTCATCTTGAAGGCGCCGGTCCCCACCGGGTGTTTACCAAAATCCATGCCGTATTTGTCGACCGCTTCCTTGGGGACGGCAAAGGCGAAGTTGATGGCCATCACGTGGAGAAATGTCGCATCGGGTTGGATCAATTCAAAACGAATGGTGTATGGATCGATGACGGTGATGCCAGAGAGATGATCCGTTTTTCCGGCCACCATGTCATCATAGCCCTTGATGCTCCAGAAAAAGCCCTGACCGGGACTCTGAGTCTTGGGATTGACGGCCCTTTCAATGGAATATTTGATGTCTTCGGAGATCAGTTTTCGGCCGTTGTGAAATTTTACGTCCTTTCGGACCTTGAAGGTATAGATCTTTCCGTCCGGTGAAATATCAAAGCTCTCAGCCAGGTCTTTGTCCAGAAGGAAAGTCCCGGGCTTATAGTCCATGAGACCGTTGAAAAGGCTTTTGATCATGGACCAGTTCTGCCAGTCGTATCCGATGGCAGGGTCCAGGGTGCTGATATCGTCCTTATAGGTCACCACCATGGTACCGCCCTGTTTTATGTCGGCGGCCAGGCCGTGGGCGCAGATTCCGAGAGTCAATGACAAACCAACCAGACATGTCCAAAATAAGCGTTTTTTCATTTTTGCCCTCCTTTTTTAGTTTGGGTCAACGATCCTAATTGCTAACGAAGGTAGACACGGGGGTCAACAAAGGGGATCACCAGGTCCGCTATGAGGTTTCCGAGCACGATCCCAATCGCGGCAATTAAAGTAACCCCCATAATCACCGGAATATCCACCATTTGAATCGCCTGCCAGGCGAGTTGCCCGATGCCGGGCCAACCGTAGACCGATTCCACCACCACGGCCCCGGCCATAAAAATACCGATATCAAGTCCAACCATGGCAATCACGGGAAGGATCGCGTTTCTCAGGGCGTGGACGATGATGACCGTCCGCTCCGAGAGTCCTTTGGCACGTGCCGTTCGAATATAATCCTCCCTCAGTACATCGACCATGCTGGACCGCATCATTCGGCTGTACCATCCTCCCCCGGAAATTCCCAGGGTCAGAGCGGGGAGGATCAAGTGAGGCAGTGTACCGTATCCCCCCAAGGGAAACAGGGGAAAAATATGAGAGAAGAGATAGAGGAGCAGCAGCCCGAGGACGAACTGAGGAATGGAAACACCTGCAAAGGACAGGGCCATGATCCAGTTGTCTGCGGCCTTGCCTCGCCGCGTGGCTGCGAATATGCCCGCAGGAAGACCGATAAGCAGTTCGAAAAATATGGTCCCGGCCATAAGCAGAAGAGTGGCCGGAAGACGGCTCACCAACAGCTCGTTGACTTGGGTCTTTTGTTTGTAGGAACGGCCGAGATTGCCCTGGGCCAGACGACCGAGGTATTTGACGTATTGTATGGGAAGCGGCTTGTCAAGACCCAGTTCCTTTCGAATAGACTCGACGGTGGCCTGGGTGGCACTCCTGCCCGCGAGCATGCGTACGGGATCGGCGGGCATCATAAATGAGAGGCAAAAGGTAATGAGTGTCACGCCCAGAAGAATGAAGACGGATTGACCGAGTCTTTTGGCAAGAAATCCAAACATCAGTCGCGTCCCCTCTGGGTAGGATCAAGGATATCTCTGAGGGCGTCTCCCACAAGGTTAAAGGAAAGGGAGAGGAGCATAATGGCGGCACCCGGGAAAAATACGAGCCAGGGGGCATCCAGGAAGTAGGATTGGCTTTCGTAGATAATGCCTCCCCAGGAAGGTGTCGGGGGCCTTACGCCCACACCCAGGAAGGACAAGGTCGCCTCCAGAAGAACGGTGGTGGCAATCCCGAGTGTGCCCCAGACCAAGAGCGTCGGCCAGAGATGGGGAACGATATGGGTGAAAAGGATTCTGGGCCAGGGGGCGCCGATGGCCCTGACGGCCTCGATATATTCTTGGGCGACGAGCGAAACGGTTTGACTGTATATGACCCGGGCCACCTGGACCCAGTTGACCAGAGCAATGACCAGGGCGACAATCCAGAGGCTGGGTCGGAAGATGGCCGCCAGGGCAATGGCGAGAAGCAGGGCGGGAAAGGCCATCATAAGGTCCGTAAATCTCATGATCAGCATTCCTATCCACCCGCGGACATAGCCGGCAATAATGCCCAAAAAGGCACCGATGAAGACGGCTGCGCCGTTGGCCGCAATGCCGATAATCAGGGAGGTGCGGGCCCCGTAAATCAGCCGGGAAAAGAGCCCCCGTCCCAGAAGATCGGTGCCGAGCCAGAATCTCATATTGGGGGGCAGAGGCGCTCCCTCCATGGTCAAGCCTTCAAAGTACTGTTCGTCCGGCGGGTGTGGGGCAAGTATAGGCGCAAAAACGGCCGCCGCAGAAAAGACCAAAATCATGCACAAACCGAACAAGGCGAGTTTATTGTTTAATAGGCGTTTGGTGGCGTAATTCATAGCGGATTGACCACAAAGACATTCACTCGAAATCACGATAAATATCTATAGAGAATCTGTTGTAATATTTTGTCCCAAGAAATCGATTACTCGTTATCCCGGGTCCCCATGTCTGACATATATCCCCCCCGACCGAACCCCTAGAGTCCGAAACGGCCGGATCGAAGCATCGACATTTTTTTCAGTCCTCGCAAGAGGCCGGTCAACGCCTCTCCCTTGGCTTCACTGCCGGTTCCTATTTTTATGGGAATGGACCTGTAGCAATCACCTCCACAGGGCGAACCATGTAAATGAGTGTTTCCAGGATTCTCAGGATCCAAAAGGGGGCGGTAAGGTAAGGCCTTGCATTTGTCAGGAGGAATATAGGTCAATGCCTTCGGCCTGTCAAGGGAAACCAAGGCATGGCGCAAGGTTGTGGTTGCCCTTGAGGAGGGTCAGGATTTACAGCTCTCTGAAAATGCAGTGCCCTCCCGTTTGAGGTGTCATGTGTCGGCCCTTCCCGTAAGGGCCATGGATCACGTGGTTCAAAAAAGGCATAAGCGCACGACCTGCAACCTTCATTAGGGGGCTATCCCATGGCATCGCTGTTGCTCCGGTCGTAGACTTCCCTTTTGGCGTTCGGGTTCACCCACGATATGTCCCTGTGCGCCCTTTATGGCCCGAGGGTCAGGTTTGCCGGGAACGAGCAAGAGTGCGCTGAACAGGGCGCCGAGACCGAATGCCGAGGCTATTGGAATCCTGAGAATCGGGATCCGGAGAATCATCGCTGCCAGCAGCAGTGAAAAAAGAATCAAACCCGCTCCACCCTGGGCGCCCGGCGCTCCTTTTCTCTGATGGATTCAATGGTAAAATAGAGGACGATGCCCAGGAAAAACAGGTCGGCGAGCAAAAGTGCGGTAATGAAAAAGGTCATGGTTTAGTCCCAAGGAGATGAAGCGGGAAATCAAACAGAACCTTCTGAGTCTGTCCTATTCCCTGTATCCGTGAGGGACCGGAGTCCCGTCTACATAGACCCTTTTCTCTTCGTCCAGGGCGAAACGCCCCCTTGCAATCATTTCCACGGTTCGGGGAAATATCTGCCAGTCGCCCACCTCTTTGAGGCGCTCCTGGTGCTGTGCGACGACTTCATGAAATTTATCGTTGTCTTTTCGTAGCGTCTCCAGCGGTTCGGGGAGGTTCACCCTCAAAGGTGATGAAACCATTAATAGGGGACCCGTGTCGACGCCTTCGTCCGTCCACAGCGTCGAAGAACTCAGATTTGATTTTCCTGCGGAGATGGCATCCAGGACGGCACGATCTCCTACGAATCTGCGGTTTCCGTCAGGTGTCAGAATGGAGAGATCGGCCGGGTGCACATTGATACATCGGTTCAGGGTGATATAACTCATGTAACCCCCAAGGGCGAGGGCATCGATGTCAAAGGCCTTGACCAGTGTTCCGGCAACCTTGTCGAATGCCTTTCTTGCTGCAAGACCCTCCGGGGTGGCGACGGTCCTCTTAAGACCCCGCAAGGCATGAAAGGCCCGGATGTCATAACTGAAATAGGGCATCCCATTTTCAAGGGCTATTTTTTCGCCCTGACAGGTGCCGTCAGATCGGTCCGTGAAGATAAAGACGACTTCAAAGGGCGACTGTCCCTCCATCTTTGTTATTCGATTCTGCATACCGATGAGCCTCAGGATGTTCGTGCCTGATCCGGACATGAAGGCGGCGACCCGCATGGGGCGCCCCGCCTTGACCGGATCGAATATGGGGGTGATTTTCATCTCTTACCTCGATGGGCATCCACAAAAGGGATTTTTCCCTGGAAAGGGTTCAATCGGTCTCGCTATTTATCCATAAGAATTTCAACAGGCTTCAGGCCGTATGGGCTTCCCTGTTCGATGGCAGTCAGTACACTCCCTCCGCCCGTAAAGTAATAGGTGTCGGGGTCGTCCAGGCCTGAAAGATAGATGCCCGGACAAAGATTTTTGAGTTCCTGAAGAGTGTCTCCGCCGCCGAAGAGTTTTATGGCCGCTTTGTTGCCGGCGATGAGACGATAGAGGGCCTCGGTCCCCTCATAGTAATAGGGCATGAGCCCCATCACCGCATTGACAAAAATGGTCTTTGCCGAGCCGATGACCTCTTTGACCCTTCCCTTTTCCAGAGAATCGGGGTGTACATCCAGGACGTACTTATATTTCGTGCCGGCCTTGAAGTCCTTCAGATCCATGGTCCTGAGCTTCTCCTCGGCTCTTCCCTCCATGGCTTCCGATTCCACCAAATGGGGCATTTCAAGGATTTTATGTCGGTCTTTATCGAATGCCACCAACGAGGCGGCCAGGGCCTTGTCTTCTTCCGAAACACCGGCAATGTCTATGCCGTATTTTGCGGCCAGAAAGGTGTTGTAGAGGAGGCCTCCCAGGATAAGATGATCCACTTTTTCGTAAAGCGCCCTGACCGGGCCGATCTTGGTGTCAAACTTGGCCCCCGCGATGATCCCCACGAAAGGCCTCGTAGGGTTGAGCACCCGGTGCAGATTCGACAATTCCCGTTGAAGCAGGTTGCCGGCGTAGGAAGGCAACTCTTTGGCCACGTCAAAGGTGGAGGCATGGGGCTGCCATGAACCGAAGGCATCGTTCACGAAGAGATCTGCGAGCCCTGCAAGATCCCTGGCGAATCGTTCCCTCTCGGGACCCGTGGCCTGTTCTCCCCTGAACCATCGGGTATTGGGGAGATAGATCATCCCGATTTTTCCTTTCTTCAGATTCTCGAGGACGGGCTGTATGGAGGGATCCAATCCGGGGATACCCTTTCCCGAATCCGTTTTAAACTCGGGAGCATGGATTTTAACGGGTAACTTTTTTTCCAGGTATTGAACGATGGGAATGACCGATTCCCCTTCACGGCATTGAATTTCCCCGGTTTTTTTGTCCTTTGGGCGGCCCACATGGGTCATCAGTATGGGGCGGCCCCCTTTTTCGGCGATGGCATAGAGGGTTCCCAAGGTCGCATCGATTCGGTAGGGATCCTTTATCTTTCCGCCCTTGACCACATTGTGATCCACTCGGACTAGGACAATTTTACCCTTCATTTCAGCCTTTTGCATCAATCTAAGCGTGGGGTCCAGGTTCCTTGATTCCATTTGACAAGTCCTTTCATTTTTTTCATATTGAAAAACTGTGAACACCCATGTTAAAGACGATTGAAAATTTGTCGCCTTGCCTTGTCTTGAGTCAGATAAAAAATATTTATGCTATATCCTATATGTGAAGCAAGATCAACGGGAAAGGGCATTGATGCGGCCCAGTAAAATCAATGGGTTGGTAAAGGAGAGGAGAATATGATTGTCAGAAACTTGCAGGATCAAGAAGTCCTGGAAACAACGTATCTTGCCCATGGGGGCGCGGTCGCACAAATGATTCTGGACAGGCGGACCCTTAAGGAACTCGGATTTTTCGCCATCGCCAGATTGGAGAAGGGAAGGACCATAGAGGCCCACAGGGATCCTATGGAAGAAATCTACTTTATCCTGAGCGGAGAGGGGGAGATGACGGTCGATGATGAGACACGGCCCGTCAAGCCGGG
>CAZXWJ010000180.1:0-8794 GCA_964644375.1 uncultured Desulfobacteraceae bacterium
CGTCGATGACCTCTTCGCCCCCGTAGTGCACGTTCCCCATAAGGTCTGCAAATTTGTTTCGGGCCTCCCGGGCGCTGATGTGTCTGGTCACGGCAAACACATACTTTATGAATCATTACAATACTTTAAGTCATTTTGTTGACTTTGCCAATTGCGTACACAATGGCCGTATAGGTTCTCAAGAGAATGGGATGGGGGGCGGACCAAGAAACTATTTGAAATGGCGTTTCCACCAGGCAAAGAAGTTGCCAACGCCGTCATGGAGCATTCTCCAGTTCGATTTGAGAACGTCGTCCAGTTGCGAGATATTTTCTTTTTTCCCGAATATTATGTAACTTTCCAAATTCCTGTATCTTTTCTAGATCATATCGAATGTTGAGTCGGGCTGCCGGGGCAGAGCGGCAGGCCAGCACCGGTCAGTGTTCAGCGCTGTTTTGGGCCGCATACTCTGACCAGGGTTTGATTTTTTTTAGTGATGGGCCAAGAGACCTCTCTGCTACCTCAGTATCATGGGCGACTTGAGCGCGTAACCAGTAGCCATTAGATAACCCAAAAAAACGACACAACCGTAAATCGGTATCAACAGTAATTGAACGTTTCCCGCCGACAATTTCGTTGATGCGCTGGGGTGGAACACTAATCTCCTTAGCCAATCGATACTGACTCAGCCCCATAGGCTTCAGAAATTCTTCTAATAGGATTTCGCCCGGGGTTATGGGTTCCAACTTTTTCATGATAGCCACTCCTCAATGATAATCGACTATTTCGACATCTTCTGCGCCTGCATTCGTCCAACGAAAGCAGACTCGCCATTGATCGTTAATCCGAATGCTGTGTTGACCAGAACGTTTACCCTTGAGCGCTTCAAGATGATTGCCAGGCGGCACCCTTAAATCATCAAGACGAGCAGCGATTTCAAGCTGTCTGAGCTTGCGTCGTGCAACCTTGGCAATTCTTGCGAACTGCCTGACATTATTGCCTTTTGAAAGCGTTTCCGTCTTTTTGCACTTAAATGAACTGATCATGTGGCACATGATAACGCATGGCATGATTAACGTCAAGCGTGATTAGTGCGAAGTTGAATGGGGGTTGAATGGGGGTCGGGCCACGGCAAATTGATGAAATGGTTCAATAATGTTGCTAAATTGGGGCTAAATAATGCGCTATATCGTTGTTTTTGACGCCAAAAAGGGCGTTATAGGCTGCTGTTAATGGCAAGGGCAAAACGACATTTCATTCCGGGTTATTTTGCCGCGGTCGGACCAAGAAACTATTTGAAATGCTGAAGAAAGGGTATGAAAACCGTCCTCATTTTCGGCTTGGAATGCTATTTTTGCCTGGGAAATGGCCTTCTAAACAAAAGTCCGCCATTGAGTCGGGTGTGCGGCATCCTTCTCAAAAATCCAATTTTATTAATTGTGAATCACATTCCAGTCGATGTTATTATTCCGACTAAATGTGATCCTGGAATTTAGGGGGCGAATACATGTCCATCGAGTTTGAATTTGATCCCGGTCGATCCATGCTCATCTGCACGGCTACCGGAGATATGACTTTCGATCAACTCTTTGATATCCAAAAAGTATACTTCGAAAAATACCGGCCCCGGAACGTTCTTCTGGATCTCAGCCTCGCGTCGGTCAAAAAACTTGAAACGCGGGATGTGGAGGCCCTCGCCAATATGTCCCATAAGAAAAAAAGGTTGAGGCCCACCAACTCCAAAACGGCCATCGTCGCAACTTCTCCCCTGGCCTTTGGGCTTTCGAGAATGTATGCGATATTTTCCGAAGTCAAGGACCTGCCGTGGGAGTTGGAAGTTTTTTCCTCAATGGAGGCGGCCCTTGATTGGATCGGGCCGGGAGATAGGGAGTAGACAAGAAGACCGTCCCAGGCCTATGACCCGATCATGCGGCTCCCTCACATGCTCTTCAGGACGGCGGAAATTGCAGGGGGCTGGTTCGTTCTCTGGGGAAGGCCACAGTTGTAGCGAGTCGCCCATTGATAGAGTTGGAGATTGTTGATATCCTTGGCGCGATTGAGAGTGTAAAAGTCCTTGTTTGGGGGAAACTAATCCTGAATAAGCCATGGAATAAATGACCTTGACATCAACTCTGATCTCCCCATATATATAACGAATACCTTTTCGGTTTTGTGAGAGATCCAACCTATAGCTATCCGGGTCGGCCATGAAACGGTTATTTTAAAAGTTTTTTTCCACCTCCGGTAGGCCCTTGCCTGTTCGGGGTGTTTTTTAAACCATATCTGTCTTCACAGTATCATCCCACCTCTGAAGCTTTGATCGTATTGCGTCGTTTATAAAACGTGCACCATGAGTGACGGGGTCATGATCAACCTAACCCTTTTGTAACTTTCTCATGCCATTGAGAAAGGTGGGCGATTTGAACTCCAGGCCAAACCAGGTTTATCCTTTTTGTCCGCAACCTCAAATCTGATCGTTTTCCCCTGAAAGATACCTTCAATCTTTTTTCAAAACCTCGATATACGGCACGAATTGAAACCTATCCATGACCCTACTTCCTGAAGTCCGGCCTCAGCGTTTTGATACTGATCAGGGGAAGTAAAAACCGGCAAACATGATCGTGTCATCCTATTTTTTGCAGGGAAAGGAGAAAGGAATGAAAGAAAAAGGGGTATCAAGGGCAGCATGGAGCGTTTTAGGTGTTTTAATAACTCTGGTCCTGCTTCTGGGAATTTATCCCATATCCGCCTCCGCCACCGAGCGAAGCTGCACCGATGTCATATGCGGAAAGGCCTCCACGGTGGACGGATCCACAATCGGTACATACACTTGTGACGGCGCGCGGTATGCCGAAATCAAGACGGTGCCGAGAGAGAGGCACAAATCCGGTGCCATGATGCCGATATGGTATCGACCCATGCCTGGCAACTATTCGCAATATTTGGAATATTTGGAAAACGCAGTCCTCATCGGATATATCCCCCAGGTAAGGGAGACCTATGCTTATGTCAGTATAGAGGTCTGGTATGACGACCAACGCGTAGGCGGCATCAACGAGTACGGCGTTACGACAGGTGAAACGACGATCGGTGGCCGGTATGAGCTCATGAATGAAAAGGGTCTTGTCCATGCCTACACGAACATTAGAGAGGCCAGTCTTCTGACCCTTGCCCTGGAGCGGGCCAAAACGGCCAGAGAGGCCATTCAGGTCATGGGTTCGCTTGCGGAAGAATACGGGTATGCCCAGTATGGCGAACACATTACGGTAACCGACGGAAACGAGGCCTGGGCCTTTGAAATTTTTGGTCCCGGTCCGGATTGGGAACCGGGCAGCGGAAAATCGGGTGCGGTTTGGTGCGCCCAGAGAATTCCCGACGGTCATGTCGGAGTTTCTGCGAATCGAAGCAGGATCGGTGAGATTGACCTTGGAAATCCGGACTTTTTTATGGCTTCTTCGAACGTGAAAACCCTTGCCCGGGATATGGGATGGTGGGACGGCACCGATCCGTTCATCTGGTATGAAGCCTATTCGCCCAGCAATAGTCGAGGTTGTCAGCTCAGGGAGTGGAGAGCGCTGAGCATGGTGGCCCCTTCCCTGAATCTCGACCCCAACGATCTGCGGTATCCGTTCTCGGTCATGCCGGATCAACCGGTTTCGGTGCAGGATATCATTGCGATTCACCGAGACACGTACGAGGGAACGGAATTCGATTTAACGGAGGACCCGGCCTGGTTCGTCAACGGGGATAAGAGCCCGATGGCAAATCCCCACGGGCCCAGGGACCTGCACAGGTTGCTCGGTCTCTCCTCTGACAGGGTCATCGGCACCTCAAGCTCCGTGATGTCCTACGTGGCTCAAGTGCACGCCGGATTACCGAATCCGATCAAGGGGTGTCTATGGTTCGGCTTCGGGCCGCCATCGACGACCTGTTATGTTCCCGTCTACTGTGGCGTTACCGAGCTCCCCAAATCGTGGGAAGAGACGACCCTGGATGGAATAGGTTGGGAGGATGCCTGGTGGGCCTTCGATCTTGTCGAACAACTCCCCTATATCAAGTGGCAAAGCGCCATAGAGGATGTGAAAGGTGTTCGAGGCCCGGCGGAAGAGGCCTTTTTTGAAATGCAGGCGGAATTCGAAGACACTGTCGCTCAAGTCTATGCCAGGCGAGGTAGGAACGCGGCCACGAAGCTTGTAAACAATTATACGAACCGGTGTATGAAGTCGGTTTCGAACACCTATTGGCAGATGGTTGATTATCTTCTTTTCAAATACTATTTCAGAGCCAGCAGCGGCGCACCCCAAGAATTGCCCATCATACCATCACCGATAATCGAGGGGAATAATCGACATCGCCACAAACATCGATAGACGCGTTGTATGGTCTTTGGATTTTAGTCCGGCATCGGCATTCTGGCCGGTGCCGGATGCTACCTTAATAGAAGAAGGTTTTGGGGTCGAACCAAGGCAACTACTTGAAATGCTGAAGAAATGATATGAAAATCGTCCTGATTTGCGGCTTAGAATGCTGTTTTTGCCAGGTAAATGGGCACTCTAAGGAAAGGTCAGCCATTGAGTGGGGTGTAAGGGAATAGTCTGGTAGTTGCTCTGCCGGATTTTCCACTGAACGGGATTTAGCAGCGGGAGCGGCGAAGCCGTGATATATGAAATTTTGCATAAAATTTTATTCCGGATATTGTGTTTCGATTGACAAGTAAAGCGTTACAGAAGAAAAGCGATCAGTCTTCCCGATTGAAAGGCGGTAACAATATCGGCAACAAGAGGGCCATATTGTGAATGGGCTTCGATAAAATAAAGGAAAATTCTTGGGTTTTTGTCTCAGCGATCCCTGCGGTCTCTCATGAGGTTACAGAGGAAGTCCCAACGAAGAGGGATCTGAGATTATTTTTGTCCTTCAGAAAATAAACAACGCGGCTGGACCGCTTTGAAACAGGAAAAGCCCGGCTAGTCCGATCTGGAATTTGAAAGGAGCGCCGGGAGGCGCGTTATCTAAAATGTCCACCGGAGGGGCGATTTTAGTCTTTGAACAATGCCGGTGCTCTGTAAAAAAAGAGAATGCGATGAGCCATTCGACCTGAGTCCATTGAACAGAAGAAAGGTTGCTTCCTTCATGCTCTTCAAGATCTTCATGGTGAAAATAGTTTACGAACCGAATGAGACGGGGAAAGGCACTTGCCCGCCGGTTTCATTTCAATGAATAGCGGGGTGAACATGATTGCATAATTGTCCAGAACATAATCCCCGGACCGGATAAAGACGATTTTCAATACCCTTCCAAACCTTGGTTTTTACCGAAATCAAAACCATGGCGAGCCGGCCTTGAAAATTTTGATCTGCCAAGAAAAATTACGTAAGCTTTTACCTAAAAGTGGAAAAAGATTTCATATATTATGGGTAATGTTTTTCAATGTTGTGGTCCCTTTAAAATGAAGTGCATTTAACTGTTTGAAATATGGCAAAAATTTACATCAACTATTTTGGTTTTTCTGGCGTATTGTTTGCATGGTATTAGATTGATCTTAGGGTATGAGAGGAGAGAATATGAGATTGATAAGACAGACCCTGTTTGTCTTCGCTTCCATTTGGATTATCTGCGGTTCAATTTCTCAGGCGTGGGCTATACCTAATTTACAAATCTATATCCCAGGAGCCACCTATGATACGGCAACCGAGACCTGGGTAATCAATTCATATGATTATGAACTATGGGTTATTGGGGCCAAATATGATGTGCTTGATGTAAAATTAGCATTTGCAGTCCCAGAGGATGAAGTTGGTTCGATTGATATTAACTGGTTGACCGGATCAGAAGGGGACTATGGCTATGGCACTTCTTTGACAATGACCGAGAGTGGCGCAGAAAGTATTAGCGATTATCGTTTACTCTATGCTGATGGTAAGACCCCTGATCCAGAGGAAGAATGGGGATTTGCATACGATACTGTCCCCATAATGGGAAGCGGTAAAGAAATAAACGCAGCTCCTTTCCCGACCGATTTTTATGAGTATTTTATCGATGACTTTAATACGAATGAAACGGTTTATAATTATATCCCGGGTGATGAAGAATTGGATTCCACGGTTGGTCAAATGAAAGTATTTGATATCTCTGTAAGTGGATACACCTGGGTAGATATTATCGCATATGATCACGTGGTTCTGAGTAACAACAACGCAAAATATGTCTTTTCTCCATTTTCCCATGATGGTAGCAGCACATCCGTCCCCGAACCCGCCACCATGCTCCTTCTTGGTTCAGGATTGGCAGGTCTTGCAGGATTCAGGAGAAAATTTAAGAAAAGCTAATCATGATCAAGCATTTTACTTTCAGGCAGGGTCAGAAAAGGCCTTGCCTTTTTTTGTTTGCTGGGGGGTACTGAAGCGCAGGGCTTCCGGGATCAGGAAGGTCTCGGTCTCAGGATTTCCGAGAATTGCTGAACCGTAAGGATGGGGATGCCTTGGTACTCGCCCGGATACAGAAGGTGTCGGTCGCCGCTGACGACGAGATCGGCTTTTGCATCCAGGGCCGCTGAGAGGAATGCCTCATCCGCAAGGTCTTCGTGAGTGGCCCCCGCGGCAGGCCGGGAACAACGATAGCATCCTTTTCGCTTCATGCTCTTCAAGAACTTCATGGTAAAGAAATTTTACGAACAGAATGAACCGGGGAACGTTTGGCCCACTGCGCATCAAGGGATCGTATCAACGGCGGCAAAGGAAGGCTCGTGGAGCGGGATAAGGATATCGGCCGCATCCCGCACCTTGAGCAGGATATCATAGGCCTCACAGGGGTTGCAGACCGTGCCCGGGGGGATGACCTCCATTTCCATGGCCCGGATCTCCTTGGGCGGATGGAGGTTTTCCATGATCACGCAAAACCCGGTGATGGCGGCCAGGCCCTTGGCAGTCTCCACCAGAACGGTCATCCCGCCCTCGGTGTGGGCCGGGGTGTGCATGACCCGGATACCGGGCAGGATCTCCATGTCTTCACTAACCGTGCGGATCTGCCCGTTCTCTTCGATATCCTCGATAAAATCCTCCATGTAGCGGAAATCCAGGGGATGGGGCTCATGTACCTTTTTAAGTTCCTTTTCGTGCACATAAAAGGTGGCATGGGTGCATTTGTAGTCGTTCTCACAATGGTCGTTGTGGAGGTGGGTGTGAATGACCAAATCGATAGCCTCAGGGGCAAGATTCCAACGCGCGAGCCCCTGCTCGAAGGTGTAGATCTTACCTCCGATTTTTTGTTCCCTGTCATCGGACTGGATGGGGCTCATTTCTCCGGTGTCAACGAGGATCTTCTTGTCTCCCCCTTCCAGATACCAGCAATAGATGGGGATGGCATAAGGGTTGCCATAACCGTATTGATAGGTCATCATGCTCTTATCGAAAATCTTGGTTCCCACAACAATAGGATGGATCTTGTAGGTACTCATGAAAGGATTCCCCTTGGGCTATTTTGGCTTGAACTGTTTTGCGTATTCACATTCGAACCTTTTTTCGCAGATGCGGGAGCAATACAGCTCTCTCATAATAAAGCCGTACTTTTCGATGAAATCATGAACGGCGTCTTCCGTGTTATCAATGTGCCGGAACCACTTGTGTTGTTCGATGTGGCGTTCGATAATTTCCAGCTGGGCATCCAGGATGCCGCGGCATTCGTCGATCATGGTCCTTCTCCGTGGCGGATAGGATTATTTTACTTCAGCAACGGCCTTTCATCAATAAAATTCATCGGATAGACTTGCCTGATGCGCCGGGCTCTACGATGAAAGCGTAAAAGGTCAGTAATGGGCCGGCTTCGTGAAAAGATCCAAATGCAAGGCTTGCGAATCTTGAGGAGTGAGGCGTACTTACCGTACGCCGCAGCGAAGAAAGATGAAGCGTAATTCCGCCCGGGCGGGACAGTTGGACTTTTTACGAAGCCGTCCAGGTTGAAAGGAGTCTTTTATAAATGGAAATGGCCTTTACCGTGCCCTTGATCGTTTTTGGTTTGATCCTGGCCGTAGCCGGTTTTGTCGGGTGCATCTTTCCGATCATTCCCGGGCCCCCGTTGAGCTATCTCTCGTTGATCGTTCTCTCATTCGCCAGGAACTGGGAGCCGTTTGGATCAAGGTTCTTGATTATAATGGGGGGCTTGACGGCATTGGTTTTCTTCCTCGATTATGTGATACCGGCCCTGGGGGCAAAGAAATTCGGTGCTTCGAAATGGGGTGTATGGGGATCCATGCTCGGGATGATCGTGGGCCTCTTTGCCTTTCCCCCGTTCGGTCTTTTTATTGGTGGATTTGCAGGGGCCGTGATTGGGGAACTGTATGTCGGCAAGGCACGAAATGATGCATTGAGGGCAGGCCTGGGTGTTTTTGTTGGAAACCTCTTCAGCATCGGTCTGAAAATGGGACTGTGCGGGGTCATGTTATTTTTTTACGTCAAGGGAATCTTCTGAGAGATGAAAATTTTATCAGGCTGCAAGAAGCGGGGATAATATTGAGGGTTTACTTTCTTCGGTGTGTCCCGATAGTCCAATTTCTGGCCCTTTTTACAAAATTCCTTATCTCCTCGTCGGTCCTGAAGTCTTCCGGCCCACAATCATCGTAGTGGACCATGCTTTCTAGATCCCTCATAAACTTGTCACTCGGTTGAATGGCCGGGTATCCAAGGGCCATCATGTCATAGGGTTCCATCCAGTGAGGGATTCCCAGCAGATTTTTAACCATGCAACCGGCAAAGGGAACGGCTATGGCAGATACCCACTGGGAGGCCAACCCAAGTGTGGTGGCCGCCAGATGCATGTATAG
>CAZXWJ010000181.1:0-8721 GCA_964644375.1 uncultured Desulfobacteraceae bacterium
TAATTCTATGGACAATTGATAAATGAAAAGCGTCCGTTGAAACAACGAATCTTTTTCAGTGAACCGCAGACTCTCGCAGACAAAAAGTCGGCCGACCTGGCCGACTTCTATCAGTCATGCCCTTCGGGCAATAAACAAGAGATCCTGGAATATTGTTATCCATATTGTTCCTCTTTTTTCGCGAAGCGAATGATTCTTTCCTTCGGCCATGTCGGCCGGGGAAAATGTCTGCGTCCATCTGCGAGTGCTCGCCGGGGCGAAGCCTTGCGCGAAGACCGGTCTGCGGTTCATCCTTCATAAGCCTTTGATTCTAATAATTGCTTGCCTAGAATCGTCGTGCGGTATTTCTGGGTTGGACTATTGGGACTCTCCGGCTCCGTCATTTCAAGAAGCCCTTCTAACATAAGAGGCTCGATAACACTCTTTTTGAATTTGGTCCGATTTGAGCGATTAAAGACTTTCATTAAATCAACTATCCCTTTTGGATCCATACAAAGATCGAGTATCCGGATGTGTTCGCTGTCCAATTCACGAGTGTTTAATAACGACTTATCACTTGGTCCCTACTTAGTCCCTCCTTAGTCCCTGCGGTCTCCTTCTTGATAAACTGTACCTGGAAGGCATGGCCGACTTTCCCGAAAACGAGTTCAATCTCGGGATAATCCTTCAGCTCTTTTTTCATTTTCTGGATGCCGCTGCCCCAGGCCTCGATGAGTTTCAGATCCTTGAATATCGGGGCCAAAACTCGGTTTCGGATCTCGCTCCGGCCCGTGCCCAGTTCCTCGACGGGCAAGGAATCCGGAAGGGGGCCCGGACTGGTGATCTCCAGCATATAGTCATAGATAGCTACCTTGACATCGCTTCCGAGAATGGCATAGTCCCGGTGGATGACGGCATTGATCAGGGCCTCCCGAACGGCCTCCATGGGATATTCCCACCGGTCTTTGCGGTAGATTTCACCGATGGTTGCGCCCAGGGCGATGTTTTTCTTGATAAAGGTGATACACGGCTCAATGGTCGCGTGAATAGGAGCATCGATGGTTGTCTGGTCGAGAAACACCTGTTTGTCGGTCCCCTTGAACCGGGCGCATGCGATCTTGGCAAAAGGGAAGTATTGCTTTCTGCCTTGGGAGTCGGAAAGGAGCAGGGCGGCATGGGTGGGGTGGATCTGGTCCCGGTCGCTGGCAGAGAGTCCCAGATTTTGGATTTGATTTTTCTCGAGCGGTTTTCCGGTCAGTGCGTGATAGGCCTTTTTGAAGGGGGCCAGATTCGCGTACTATATCCTCGGCCACTATAATCTGCTGAAGAGGCTTATTACCTGTAATTATCTTTTTTCAATAGCTTTTTAGCCACATCTTCCAACTGCCCAATAGACTCTTTATGCCCCGCTGACTCCTTTCAGCGGCAGTTAGTACCGTTGCTGCAAAATGTAGCTTATTATGAATAATGTTGAAAAACTTGGTCGTTTCGCTCCAGGAAGGATCATAATCCCCTGCCATGGCGAAAATTTCCTTCACCCTACAGGTACATCCTTCGCTCACTGGAGCGGATGTCGCGAATGCGTGCCAGCATTTTATCAAAATTCGAAATCGAGTGGCGATCAGGCTTTTGATCCGATATCCTACGGAGATAATCATATCCATATCCAGGTTATAACTGTAAGCTTACGCTGAACACCACGATTGCCTTCCCGACGAACTGTTAAGAAATCCTTAACAGTTGCCTCCGGCAACCCCCTGTTGAGCACTCGGCTTGGGGCAATGCGGGCGTTCTTCTTGAGCTCTTCTGTCGCATTCTCAAAACGCGCCGACTTTCGCCAGGATTGAATTTCTAGAGATCAAAGGCTAACGAAAGCATTGTTAACTCGACACATCACAAATTCAATTAATGAATGGTATTTCCTCAATAGCACCCTTGTTGGGGTTTCTTGATATCACTCTCTTATCACAGGTTTGGGCGAGGTTGTGATCTGAAGGTCATATCACAACTTTGTTGTGTTGTTTGATTTCTTTGATCTGTGGCTGATAGCATAGTTTGAATTGTTTATAGCGCATCGTTAATCTAACCTTTTCAACAGATCAAACACCACCCTGGAAAAACCGGTAGCTTTTGAAGGGTCAGACAATAATTGCATCATTTGGTTATGATGTGCCTCGTTACTGTCCATCACGGCGTCATCCACTGCTTTGGGGAAGTCCCCCAACATGGCCTGTTCCGGTGTATTGTTGGCGATCTGCATCATGACCTGTTCATTTTCTCTGACTTTATCTCTGATGGTATAGGCATAATTTACCAAATCATTTTGGGTGAGGTGATCAGTGATAAATACCTCGTTCAATCGATGGATGATTTGCGAAAGATACTCTTCTTTAATATCTTGGGCGTTTGCAGAGCCCAAGCCATCGCCAGGCGTAAGTTTATACTCTCCGGAGCCTTCCTTGATTTCCAGATCCTGACGACGAATTTCCGATAGCCTGTAATGGCTTAATACGACGTTGTTCAGGTCGATATCATCTTCGTCTAACAATGATTCACGCAACAACGGGCGAAGATGACGTGCATATAAACTCAATTTTTCCAGTTTCTTATTATCATAATCAACGATCTGAGACATAAACTCATAAAAACGAACATAGGTACCCAGGTCCTTTTTAAAGATTTCCAGGGCATCTTTTTTTTTACACTCCTTAAGGCTATTTTCCGCATTGGCAATAAGAACCGAATCCGCATTTTTTTTGTGCGTTCAAACATCTTTTTGGAATGGCGGTAAGCCTCAACCGCTGATTTGTATCGGAGCTTCCACCCCTCTACCGCCGGTTTGCAGATATTTCCAATGGCCGCACTACTTTTACTTTTTTGTAAAAACGCCTCACAAAACTGCTCGACTTCATGCCACCTGAAAATATCGGCCCCGCGCAGCTTGTCAAACAAATCAAAAATCAGATCCGGATCAGATACATCCGCCAGTCCTGCGGTCTGATAATATGGTTGAAAGGATTCAAGGATATCTTTTGGGTCATTGAAAAAATCAAGAATATAGGTGCTGCTTTCGGCTTTTCCCGGATAGGTTCGGTTCAAGCGCGAGAGGGTTTGCACACATTCCACACCCCCGATTTTTTTATCCACGTACACGGCCACAATTTCGGCTGGTCAAACCCGGTCTGAAATTTGTTGGCCACAATCATCACCTGATAATCGTCTGAATCAAAGGCGTTCCGCATATCACGATTTTTAAGGTTGGGGTTCATATTGGTTTCCGTAAATTTTTCTCCCAGCAACCCAATCACATTCGGATCATTCTGGTTAAACGCCACTTCACCGGAAAAGGCCACCATGGCATGAATTTTATCATACCCCTTTTCAGTAATATATTTATCAAAGCCCAGTTTATAACGCACCGCTTCCTTACGAGAACTGGTCACCACCATGGCCTTGGCTTGTCCGCCCAACATCCCCTTTATCTTATCTTTAAAGTGCTCAACAATCACCTGCACTTTTTGGGCGATGTTATAGTCATGCAAACGAACCCATTGGTTGAGTTTGACCCTGGCTCTTTTCGATTCCACTTCCTGATCAGAAGCCTGAATTTTTAAGGCCAGCTGATAGGCGACCTTGTAATTGGTATAATTCTTCAATACATCCAGAATATCGTCTGTTGTCAGTTCCGCTTCATCGTCTGCCTGGGCCTCATCGGCAATCACCGCGTAATGGCGCTCTTTTAAACTCACGTCATCTTCAATGGCTTTTAATACAAAGGGGAAGGTTTGAAT
The DNA here is from genome assembly GCA_964644375.1 of uncultured Desulfobacteraceae bacterium. Classification (GTDB taxonomy): domain Bacteria; phylum Desulfobacterota; class DSM-4660; order Desulfatiglandales; family HGW-15; genus CAYNYM01. Next base: position 3,771 of record CAZXWJ010000181.1, read on the forward strand.
GGTCACAATAATAATCGGCCGTGAGTTTTCCAAGGCAGCGGCCAGTTTTTCCGACTTGGACCCGTCTCCTTCTTTGTTGTTAATACGCCCCACCACACCATCCACATGCTCAAACTGGTAAATGGTATCCTGCAACTGGGCATCCAGCACGTTTCGGTCCGTAACAATAATCACCGAATCAAATTGTTTGTTTCCGGTTTGATCATAAAGGGATGATAACTGATGGGCTGTCCAGGCAATGGATTTGGATTTTCCCGACCCGGCACTGTGCTGGACCAGATACTTGTGACCAGGGCCTTCGGTATGGGCCGCTGTAATGAGTTTGTTGACCACATCCCATTGATGATAACGGGGAAAGATCAGTGTCTCTTTTCTGTATTTTCGCCCTTCCCAATCTTCTTTTTCCTCTATCTGCAAGTGTGCATAGCGGGCCAGAATCTTTAACAGATTATCCGGCAGCAACACCTCGTTCCACAGGTAATCCGTTGCATACTGGTTAACATCATCGGGCACATCATTACCCGCCCCACCGTCACGGGTTCCTTTGTTAAACGGCAAAAAGAAGGTTGCTGCTCCTTCCAGGCGGGTGGTCATAAACACTTCGTACTGGCTGACGGCAAAGTGGACCAAGGCCCCGCGCTTAAAGGTCAATAAAGGTTCCGGCTTCCGGGTGGCCGGGTCTATGGGCAGCCGGGTGGTTTTATATTGTTTAATGGCATTTTGCACGGCCTGTTTAAATTCCGATTTCAACTCCAGGGTTGCCACCGGCAGTCCATTGACAAACATCACCAGATCAATGCGCCATGCCTTGGCTTTTGTGCCGGTTTGGTCCGAATAGGCTTCAGTGGCCCATGGGCTATAGGTCAGTTCCGGCACTACCCGCAGACGGTTTTCCGGTAACGCATCAGGGTATCGGGACTCAAATCATGTTCGGGCCTGAATTGACACAAACGGAAACGGGTGCCGTGATCCCGTATCTCATGGCGTTATACGCCCAATGTGCCAAATGTCCGCATCTGTTTATCGGCCGCATTGGGGTCGGCCTTATTCAGTTGGGACGCAATGCGCTCCAAGAACTTCTGATCCGGGTTATTGGGGGTAGAGCTTGCAGTATTTTTGCCACTGACCATCCTGTGTTCCTTTCACAAACCCCAACACATCTTCTTCATACAAAGCCAGTCCACGATTGTATTTTTCCGGTTTGCCCAGCAACCAGCCATTGGCGACGAACTGCTCGATCATGTTGTTTTGGAACACGTTTTCTTTAGATTGGTTATCCATAGTATCGTTTCACTCAGACCTGTTTTCCATGTTGCCGGAATAATATTTTTGTTTCGGACTATTGGGCTTTTCCGGAATCGTCATCTTCAATAAATCCCTTTGGATCAACGGATTTAATATCTCTTTACGAAAATAGTCTCTATTTTTGATATTTATGTGGTTTTGAATCTCTTCTCGACTTCTGGGTGTTTTGCAATAATCCAGTATTTTCTTTTCTCTTGCAACTTGCATGGTGTCTTGCCCGGTCAAATCCCTTTTTGTCGCAGGACGCGGAAAAATAAAGCTTACCCAGTTGTCTTCAATCCGGACAATGGGGGTCATAATCCCATAGTCTTTACAGGCTCTGTGAATACGATTGATCCCCGAACCGATATGTTCGACGGCGTTCATTCGGTAAAGAATACTAAATAATAATGGATTTCGAGGGACACTCTTTTCCCCAAGTCGGCTTCTACCATCCCTGCCGGGAGACCTCCAGGGCTGACTATTTCCACGCGATCCTGAAAAATATAGACCTACACATTTGCTGTTGAACGATAATCTCTGTGTGCAAGGGCGTTTACGACCGTCTCCCTCAGCGCTTCTTCAGGGAGCTCGGGCCGCTCCTTTCTTTGGATCTTTTCGATAATCAATTCTGTATTGATTTTGGATAAAATATACACCATCACCGCATCAATCATGGTGTAAACATCGCTGGAAAAATCCTTACGGTCCAGAATGCGTGCTTTATCATTACCCAGAAACAACGCACAGGAGACATTGCCGCTGATATTAAAACGGGTAATATCATCAGCCAGTAACCATGCGCCTGCCTGAGAAACTTTTTTGTTTCTTAATAGATGCAGGTTCTTCAGGGCCGTCGCCGGTGCCATATCTTCCGGAATATTTGCTCGTTTTGCAAATTTCGACCAGTTAGATGGTTCCAGGTCCGTATCCAGTCTGAATGATTCACATGGTGTTTCATCAAAGTGTATCACCCCTTCCTTGAAAAAAAACTCCCGGATTTCATCCCTGGACATCTGCTGAGAACTGGCGCCATCACGGAGATAGAACTTTCCTGCAAAAGAATAGGGTTTACTGTTCTGAGCAGGAATTGAAATAACCAATACGTTGCCCATACTTTCAATATCCAGTATCAGCGGAGGTTCCATTGAGCGAGCGATGCTTTGAATTTCCGATTTCAATTTGTTGTGATCCTTGACACCAACCGGATCACCTTTGTCTGAGACGCCAATCAATAAAGACCCACCTGTAGCATTCGCAAAGGCACAAAGCTCACGCCCGATATTACGTGTGCCTGATTGCTTGAACTCAACAGTGAAGCCCTCACCAAGTTTAATAAGATCATTAAGCTGGTTTTGATCCAACGTGTTCTCCTCTATTTATTTTGAAGATCGTTGTTTCTCTTCGCCAAAGAGACATTTATATTCAAAGGTCGTCCTTCTCATGCGGCATTTTCCGTGTTGATGTCATTGATATTCCTCGTCGTTCCGACACGTCTCGTGAACCCCGAGTACCCTCGTTATCCCCGCACTCTCCTCCGTCATTCCCTCGTCCCTTCGTCACCCCCGTGTCCCTTCGTCATTCCGGGCCTGACCCGGAATCCGGTTTCTTTTTAATGTGTTACAATCCTGGATGCCGGATCAAGTCCGGCATGACGTGAAAAAAAGCGAACATATTGTAATTGTGACACAGCCGCCTGCGCAGGAATGACGGATGTAATATCACGAACGCACCTCCCGAAGTAGCCGCATAATCTCCCCACTCACCTGATCCAAATCCGCATCAATCTCCCTCAAATCCCGCGGTGGCTGATACACATAAAAATGCCGGTTAAAGGGGATTTCATACCCCACAATCCCGATCTCCTGATCCTTTATGTCTTTTTTACTGCCATCAATCCATGCCTCGGGCACGTGGGGCAAGACCTCTTTGGAAAAGTAGGCTTCGTTGAGTTCATTCACCGGTTTTCCGGGATCAAGGGCCACGTTCTCATGATCCCGCAGATCACTATCAGGCACATATTCCATACCGGAAGAAAGGAAACCGCCGGTACCGGCCGTAGGGTCATAAATGGTGCGGATAATACCCGGCTTGGTCAGGGCGTCATCATCTTCCATAAACACCAGGGAAGTGGTGAGACGCACAATATCACGCGGGATAAAGTGCTCCCCGGCGGTTTCATTGGAACTCTCAGCAAATCGGCGGATCAGCTCTTCAAACACCAGACCCATATCATGGTTGGAAATGGCCTTCGGGCTTAAATCGGCTTGCCTGACTTTTTGCACCACCTTGTATAACAGGTTGGCATCGTTCAGTTGGCCGATAAATTCAGCAAAATTAAAGTATTCAAATATCTCACGGGCATCTTTGGAAAAACCCTGAAGATAAGATTCCAGGTTGTCTTTTATGCTGGACTCCCCCAATTTGGAGAGATCCATTTTTGAGATATTAAAAAAAGATAACCCACCCGTGGCCCGCAACAGCAGTTTTTCTTCGCCTGCTTCCGGTAGTTTCTTCTTTTTAATTTTTTTATATTCAGACAGGACCTTCTCTTTGCTCTTTTCCAAGACACCTTCAAGGCGACGTAACAGGGTAAAGGGAAGTATGATTCGGCCATATTGACTTTGCTTGAAATCACCGCGTAATAGGTCGGCCAGGGACCAAATATAGGAGGCCAAATTATTCGCTATTTTAGATACTTATACCTTCCAGGGAAAATATACTTTAAAAGGAGTAAGGATGTCCCATCCTATCCCAAATCGAAAGCCGTTTAACCGACCGCTTTTATTGAAATATAGGATGATGAAAATATTTAACGCTGCTCAGCTCAGCCGTTACTAGAAATATTTCCAACTAAATTTGTATTGAATGGGCAAATGTGGTGAATATAGCAGCAAGGAGAAGGGGGATCAAAGAAAAAGAATGAGGCATGAAGAGAGGGAAAACAGATTGGGGGCCTTGGTGCCGGGAAAAAATAAACGGGGACAATGACATTGAAAAGCGTATGATTTTCAAGTTTTTCTCCAATGACGCTCCCCGCAGTCGCACCATGGCGTGACGGGGTATCAAAGCGGAATTGCGCCGAAGCAAACCCGCCTTCGAGCTACGACGCGGTTCACCTCGCCATCATTGTCGGGCCGAAGCCCTTGGCGAAAGCAAATAAAAAGGGCCACCCGTCTTCGCGCTGAAAAGCGAAACAGAGTGACCCATATAAAAAATTCTATTCAAGAACTTGTCCCAAAATGCCTGTACTGCCTGTATCGTCAAGGCAAGCCCGAATGTTGCCTGCGGTGACCTATTCCTTCCTACAATGCTTGTCCGGCGTGATCGCTCTCCATGGGCACCATCTCTGCAGTTAAAGACGTCTGAACGGTAGCTTTCTCATCCTCGGGGAGGATTCCGGTTGCCGTCAGGCCTTTCAGGTCCTCGACGATGAGATAGAGTGAAGGCACCAGGAGCAGGGTGATCAGGGTCGCAAAGAGCACACCGAAACCCAGGGAAAGGGCCATGGGGATCAGGTACCGTGCCTGACGGGAGGTTTCAAAGATCAGGGGCATCAATCCGCCGAAGGTGGTAAGAGAGGTCAGAAGGATCGGGCGGAAGCGGAGAATACCTGCCGATACCAGGGCCGCGTGTGCAGTGAGGCCTTTTCGCCGCTCGCGGTTGG
>CAZXWJ010000182.1:0-8716 GCA_964644375.1 uncultured Desulfobacteraceae bacterium
AGGCCCCTTTCTGATAACCGAACAGCTCGCTCTACAGGAGGTGTTCAGGGCACGCCCCGCAGTTGACGACCACAAAGGGCCCATCACAACGTTGGCTATGGGTGTGGACGGCCCTGGCCGCCAGCCCCTTGCCTGTCCCCGTTTCACCGGTAATGAGCACCGTGGCCTCCGTTGGAGCGACATCCTCAATCAAATCAAAGACGCCGCGCATGGCCATGGATTGACCGAGCATGCTCTCAAAACGGGTTCGCTCCTTGTACTGTTCTCTCAAAAAGAGGTTTTCCCGAGCAGTAGCCTGCTGACGGAGAATCTTTTCGATAAGCACACCCAGTTCTCCGGGATCGAAGGGCTTGAGCATATAGTCATAGGCCCCGTTTTTCATGGCCTCGATGGCCGTGGAAATAGAACCGTAGGCGGTGATCATCACCACGGCCGCATCGGGATCGTCCTCCTTGACCCTCCTGAGAACATCCAGGCCGCTCATCCCCTCCATCTTGATATCCAGGAGGATGATGTCGAAGCGGATTTCTTTCAGCCGGTCAAGGGCCTCCTCTCCGCTGGAGGCCTTATCGACCCGGTAGCCATCCCTCTCCAGCCAGCCGGCCAGGGATTCCCGCATGATCAACTCATCATCAACGATTAGTATCCTCGTGCTCTCCATTCAGATCTCCCCGGGAATCGGCGTCCTCTAAAAGGTGTTTTAACGGGAGTTCAATTTCGAAGGTCGTACCCTTGCCCTCCCGGGACTGAAAAAGGATCGAACCTCCGTGATCCTTGATAATGCCATAGGCCACCGAAAGGCCGAGGCCGACCCCTTTGCCCTTCTTCTTGGTGGTAAAAAACGGCTCAAAGAGCCTGCTCTTGTTTCCGGATTTGATGCCGATGCCGGTGTCGCTGAAGGTGATCAGGACCATGTCGTCCCGGGCCGAGAAGCGGGTCCGGATGGTCATCGTACCGCCCCCTGCGGCCTCGATGGCCTCGGCACTATTGGAAACGAGATTCATGAAAACCTGCTGAAGCTGATCCTCGGATCCATACAATTCCGGAAGTCCGGCATCCAGGTCCTTTTCGACCTTGACCCCGTTGATCTTAAGCAGATTTGAATTGAGGAAGAGGGTGCTTTCGAGGATGCGGTTCAGGTCCACCTGTTTGAACTCCATCGGGGACTGCCGGGAGAAAGCGAGGAGGTTGGAGACGATTCGGCTGATCCGCCGCGTCTCCGTTTCCATGAGGGTCATGTACCGGCTGAATTGTTCTATTTCCTCCGGGCCGGTTTTCTCTTCTTTCAAAATCCGTTTCATGAGTATGATGAGATTCAATACACCTGCAATAGGGTTATTGATCTCATGGACGACGGATGCCGAGAGCTTGCCAAGGGAGGCCATCTTGTCCTGATGGAGTAACTTGGCATGGGCCTCATCAAGCTGCCGGGCGCGCTCCTCCACCATCTGTTCCAGGCGACACGTAATCTCCTCTTCCTGCTTTTTGCGATCCGTGATGTCCCGGCTTATCTCTATGAATTTGGATATCCTGCCATCTGTCTCCCACATGGGAAACAGGGTCACCTCGATATAGCGCGAATCACCGTTGTGATCCAGGCGGGTGAGGACCTGCTGAGAAGGTTTCTTGTTTCGTATGACTTCGCTGAGAGGGCAGTCGATATGTTCCGCACTGCACATGGCGCTTTCCTTCTGGAAAATCTCATAGCACTTGCGGCCGATTACCTCCTCACGGGAGTACCTCATCTGCTTGAGAAAGGCGTCATTGGCCTCCACGATTTCCCTTTCAGGCGTCATGACCAGGATACTGTCCTGAATGCCGTTCAGGATCGTCTCGATCTCCTTGTTTCTCCTCCTCAGCTGATCCTCTTCAACGGTGATGACCTTCCAGAAAAGCCGAAAAACGGGATATGCGATGATTCGGGGGCTGTTATCTTTCGACCTTTTCGCCAGGATATGATTGAGCACACCCTCTTCCGGTGTCATGATGGCGATGATGTCAATGTCATACTCAGGGCGCAGAAAATCGCGGAAGTCTTCCAATGTAGTCAGGCCGAGCTCTCGCGCAAAGCGAATCCCGGGGCTTTCCGGATCGGGATCCGCCACGGCCATAATACGGGCGTTCAATTCCTTGCTGCTATAGGCCAGTAAAGCCTTTCGAAGGAATTGCCGGCACAGGTCACCCCCTCCAACAAGGGCGACATTGAGCATGTCGGACTTCCGCTTCGCCATGAGACCCCTTTTCGAGAGAACTCGTTGAGATAGCTATGAAAAAATAAGCTAGCACAGGAAAAAGGGGGTTGCAAGGACCTTTTTGCTCCCCGTGAAGGCGCTCGAAGCCTTCGGACCCGGACATTGCAGAAAGGCAAGATCTTCGCAACTCCAGTCCCGATAATCATACCTCGGGACAGGGTCTTGTCTCGAAGCGGGTCGAACCGACAGACTCGAATTATAGCTATCCTTTTTATTGATATTACATCAAAAATAGTTTATTATTTTGCGTTATATATTTGTTCCTCTTATTTTTCATTCCTTCCAAAATAACGGTTATGCCCTTAATTAGTTGACAAAAATTTTATATCCAAACAATTCCTTTATGCTCCATAGGTGATTCGTAATTTTTGCAGCTATCGCCAGGGTCTTCGGGTTAAATGTTCTATTCTCAGATCGACTTAGCGTTTCATGAGGACGAATAAAATTATAGAAAGCAACACAAATAGAAAACTTGACCTTGAGACGCCTAAGGGCTTTGGCGAATATAAAACTTTTTCCGGTCAAATGAGCATCCCAGAGCATCCAATTGAGATTAGACCGTTCCGCATAGGGTGTGTTAATCGTTTTACCTGGTAACTCCTTCAACCTTTTTTCAATGCGTTTTTTAGAACCAAACACGATCATTGTCTCTACCTTGACAACGCGGCCTTTATCTCTGGCTTTGTGAACGGTGGCCTAATCTAAATCGGCATTGACCACTTTTTCAGGTTTCCGGGGCCGCCCCCTGTGCCCCGTTGGTTCTTGCTCTATGCATTTATGAAATATCTCCCTTAAGCCATCTGAACAATGGGGCAATTCATCTGATTCAAATAGGGGTAGGTCCACTATTTTGGGGATTAAATATAATGTTAACCAATTGGGGACATAACCCAAAAAACCAACGAGCCCAAAAACAGGAGACATCCAATGTCTAAAGAGCCCATCGGATCCGTCATGGTGATCGGGGGAGGTATTGCAGGTATGCAGGCCTCCCTCGATTTGGCCGACTCAGGATATTTGGTTTATCTCGTCGAAAAGAGCTCCGCCATCGGCGGGGCGATGAGCGAGCTGGACAAGACCTTCCCGACCAATGACTGCGCCATGTGAATTATCTCGCCCAAACTGGTCGAGGTCGGCCGGCATCTGAATATTGAATTGATGACCTGTGCAGAGGTTGAAAAAGTCGAAGGGCCCAAGGGGAACTTTAAAGTCACCATAAGAAAAACCCCGCGCTATATCGACTCGGCAAAGTGCACCGGGTGCGGAGACTGCGCTCAGGTCTGCCCCGTAGCCCTTCCGAGTGAATATGACCAGGGCCTGATTGAACGAAAGGCGACCTACAAGAAATATGCCCAGGCGATTCCCGGCGGCTTCTGCATCCAGAAGGCCGACAAGGCCCCATGCCGTCTTGCCTGCCCTGCGGGCCTGAACGTACAGGGTTATGTCCAGATGGTGGGTCAGGGCAAGTATGAAGAGGCCCTGAAAATCATTATGGAGGACCTCCCTCTCCCCGGTGTGCTGGGGAGGATCTGCCCCCACGGATGCGAGGACGCCTGCAGACGCGCGGAAGTTGATGATCCCGTGGCCATCAGGGACCTGAAACGCCTGGCAGCGGATCAGTGTGATCCGAGAAAAATCGCGCTTCCGTGCATGCCGAGACGGGAAGAGCGGGTGGCGATTATCGGGTCCGGACCGGCCGGCCTCTCCGCGGCCTACCACCTGGCCAGAAAGGGCATTGTATCGACCGTCTTTGAGGCCCTTCCGGAGGCGGGCGGCATGCTTCGGGTCGGCATTCCGGACCATCGTCTGCCCCGAAAAGTCCTGGACCGAGAGATCGAGGTCATTACGAACCTCGGGGTGGAAATCAAGACCGATACGCCCCTGGGTCCACATCTGACCCTGGACGACCTCTTTGACCAGGGCTTTCGTGCCGTTTTTCTGGCCCTTGGGGCCCATAAAGGGATCGACCTGGGAGTACCCGGCGAGAAGGCCGAAGGGGTCTGTCAGGGCGTTGATTTTCTGAGGGAGATGAACCTGACCGGAAAGGCCTCTATCGGGGAAAGAGTCGCGGTTGTGGGCGGAGGCAATGTTGCCATCGATGTGGCCCGGTCCGCCGTCAGGCTCGGAGCTCAAGAGGTCAGTATCATCTATCGAAGAACCCGCGCTGAAATGCCTGCCTGGGAGGAGGAGATCCAGGCCGCTGAAAGCGAGGGGATCAGGATTACTTACCTTGCCGCACCCCAGCAGGTCCTGCTCCGGGAAAACAAGGTCGAGGGGCTTCGTTGTGTCCGCATGGAACTGGGTGAACCGGACTCTTCAGGACGGCGACGGCCTATACCGGTTCCCGGAAGTGAATTCGACCTTGAGATCGATCAATTGATCCCCGCCATCGGCCAGAGGTCAGATTTTGCTGCCCTGGAGGATGCGGAGGGTCTGGATTACACGCGGTGGGGGACCTTCGAGGTGGATCCCATCACTTATGCCACGGGGTTTGAAGGCGTGTTTGCGGGCGGAGATGCCCAAACAGGACCGTGGATCGCCATCGGCGCCGTCGCCGCGGGCCGGGAAGCGGCTGTCTCCATTTTGCGGTATCTGGATGGAAGGGACTTGGCCGAGGGCCGGGAACCCCCTGCGAAAATCGAAACGCCTTATGAAGAAAGCGCTTACCGCCCCATTCCCGAAGACGAACCCGGCGCGGCCAGGGCCGCCATGCCCGAACGGCCCATCGATGAGAGGAAAGGGACCTTCGATGAAGTGGAACTGGGCTATGATGAAAAAAGCGGCAGGGAAGAGGCACATCGGTGCCTGAACTGCGGATTCTGCTGCGAGTGTTACCAGTGCGTCTCAGTCTGCGGGGCTCAGGCGGTGACCCTGGAGACCCATCAACAGAGACCAGAGGAGATAGAGGTGGAAGTCGGGTCCATTATCCTGGCCCCCGGTTTTCAGGCCTTTGACCCCTCCATGTACCAGACTTACAGCTATTACCATTCTCCCAACGTCATCACATCCATGGAATTCGAACGGATTCTTTCCGCCTCCGGGCCCACCCTGGGACACCTGGAGCGCCTCTCCGACAGAAAGGAACCCAAAAAAATCGCATGGCTCCAGTGCGTGGGGTCCAGGGATATCAATCAATGCGATCACAGTTACTGCTCCTCGGTCTGCTGCATGTACGCCATCAAGGAGGCCATCATTGCCAAGGAGCATGGAGGAGAGGACGTCGAGTGCACCATTTTTTACATGGATATGCGGACCCATGGGAAGGACTTCGAGCGCTATTATGACGATGCACGTAAAAATCACGGCATCCGGTTCATCCGCTCCAGGATTCATACCATCGAACCGGTCCCCGGCTCGGATGACTTGACGATCAGGTATGTGACAGAGGCACAGGCCTATATGGAAGAGATCTTTGACATGGTCGTGCTCTCCGTCGGTCTGGAGACTCCTCCGGAGATGGTCGCGATGGCAGAGAGGCTGGGAGTGGCCTTGACGGATTCCCGGTTCTGCCGGACCACTTCCTTCGCACCGGTTGAGACCTCCAGGGAAGGAATCTATGCCTGCGGCGCCTTCCAGGGTCCCAAGGATATCCCCCAGTCCGTCATCGAGGCAAGCTCGGCGGCCTCCGAGGCGGGCGCCCTTCTTAGCAGGGCAAGAAACACCCTGACCAAAGAGAAGGCGTTCCCGGAGCAGAAAGACGTTATTGGGGAGAGACCCCGTATAGGCGTATTCGTCTGCCAGTGCGGAATAAACATCGGGGGTGTGGTGGATGTGCCCGCGGTTCGGGACTATGCCAAAGATCTCCCTTATGTGGAATATATTGCCGATAACCTCTATACCTGCTCCCAGGACACCCAAGATATCATGACGCAGGTCATCAAGGAGAACAACCTGAACAGGATCGTGGTGGCGGCCTGCACCCCCAAGACCCATGAACCCCTGTTTCAGGAGACCCTGGTCAATGCCGGTCTCAACAAATATCTCTTTGAGATGACCAATATCCGCAACCAGGATTCCTGGGTCCACAAGGACAATCCGGAAGAGGCCACAAAAAAGGCCAAGGACCTCGTACGAATGGCTGTGGCCAAGGTGGCCCTCATGGAGCCCCTCCAAGAGACCGAGTTGGACATCAACCAGCAGGCCCTTGTTCTGGGGGGTGGCATCTCAGGCATGGCCTCCGCCCGCAGCCTTGCCGGTCAGGGATACAGGGTCTCCCTCGTGGAACGCACGTCCCGGCTGGGGGGCGGAGCACTGGACCTTTACAAGACCTGGAAAGGAGAAAGCATCCAGGACCACCTGGGAGATATGATCCGGGCGGTGGAATCGGATCCCGATATCGAGGTCCACCTCGACACGGAACTGGCCGGTGTGGAGGGATTTGTGGGCAACTTCAAGTCCTCTTTGCGCTCTAACGGCCGTGAACAGACCTTTGAACACGGCATCGCCGTAGTGGCGACCGGCGGTCGGGAGCACAGACCTGACGAGTACCTCTATGGCAAGGATCCCAGGGTCCTGACCCACCTGGAACTGGATCGCAGATTCATCGAGAAAGATCCCTCTCTCAAAGGCATGCAGACGGCGGTCTTCATCCAGTGTGTGGGGTCCAGGGAACCCCAGCGTCCTTACTGTTCCAGGGTGTGTTGCACCCACTCCGTGCAGAGCGCTCTGCATCTCAAGGAGATGAATCCGGAAATGGATGTCTTTATCCTGTACAGGGATATCAGGACTTACGGCGAGCGGGAGCTCCTTTATAAGAAGGCCAGACAAGCGGGCATTGTCTTCATACGCTTTTCCCTCGAAAACAAGCCTCAGGTCTCGGCAGGCACGGAGAAGCTCGACATTCAGGTCTTTGACCCCATTCTCCAGCGCCCCGTTCTAATCCATACCGATCTCCTGACCCTTGCTTCAGCGATCGTACCCTACCGTGACGAGAAGTTGGCCCAATTTTTCAAGGTGCCCATGAATGACGACGGATTTTTCGTAGAGGCCCATGCCAAGCTGGGTCCCTCGGAATTTGCCACGGAAGGTGTTTTTCTGTGCGGTTTGGCCCATTACCCCAAACCCATCGATGAATCGGTGGCCCAGGCCCAGGCGGCCGCCTCGCGGGCGATCACGCTTCTGGCCCAAAAAAAGGTTTCCGCGAGTGGAACTGTGGCCTATGTGACCCCCGCCTTTTGCAGCAGTTGCGGGGTGTGTGTAGAGGTGTGTCCCTACTCGGCCCCATCTTTTATTGTTGAGGGTCCCAATGAGGGCAAAGCCGAAATCAACCCGGTGCTCTGCAAGGGGTGCGGGCTCTGCGTGGCGTCTTGCCGCAGCGGAGCGCTCAACCTGAGGGGTTTTGAGGAGGGACAGATTATGGCTATGATTAACGAAATATAAAATCGTTACGCTTTGCTCCACGATTTTATATGCAGCGCGGCTTCACCGCTTTAAAAAAGAAGGACACGCCTTGCTCAACGTTTTTATATGCAGCCCCGATTCAACGCTTTAAAAGAAACGGACACCCTTTGCTCAACGTTTTTATATGCAACGCGGATTCTCCCCTTCAAAAAAGAAGGACACGCTTTGCTCAACGGTTGTATATGCAACCCGGATTCTCCCCTTCAAAAAAGAAGGACACGCTTTGCTCAACGTTTGTATATGCAACCCGGATTCTCCCCTTCAAAAAAGAAGGACACGCCTTGCTCAACGTTTGTATATGCAACCCGGATTCTCCCCTTATTGTATTTATTGATATAAAAAAAGATCGATGGTTTCCCATCGATCTTTTTTTATATGGCGATACCATCCGGTCAATGCGGCCTCATCCCCCACCACATGTCCGGGTTCATCTAGTATTCGGACGGCATTTCCTTGAGCTGCGCCAGTGAAAAGACCGGTCCGTCTTTACACACATACTTATCCCCGATATTGCAGCGGCCGCAGATGCCGATACCGCATTTCATACGCATCTCAAGGGACAGGATGATTCTTTCGGTGGGAAAACCCAGTTTTTCCAGCACCGGCTGGGTAAAACGGATCATGATGGGCGGCCCGCACACGATGGCTATGGCGTCATCGGCGCTGGTGATTTTCTGTTCCGTAATGGTCGGAACGAATCCGGTATTGTATTTCCAATCCGGATCATCCGTGCCATCTACCGTGATATGCATATTGATATCGTCCCGTTGCTCCCATTGGGCCAACTCGTCCTTGTAAAGGAGCATGCCCGGGCTCCTGGCCCCATAGACCACCGTGATGTCCTTGAATTTTGGTCGATTTTCCGGTTCCAGCATATAGATAATGCTGGATCTCAGAGTAGTGAAGGCAAACCCGCCCCCCACGATCACCACGTTTTTCCCTTCCATCTCCTCCCACGGGTACCAGTTGCCCATGGGCCCACGAATTCCCATCACATCCCCCACCTTCATGTTGTGCAGATGGGTCGTGACCAGTCCGACCTTGTTCACCGTAAAGGCGACAAA
>CAZXWJ010000183.1:0-8658 GCA_964644375.1 uncultured Desulfobacteraceae bacterium
ATGGCGGAAGACCGTCGCCCTTACATCGTCCCCCTTTGCTTCGGGTACAGGGACAATACCCTTTATTTCCATACGGCCCGCAAAGGCAAAAAGCTGGATGTCCTGAAAAAAAACGATGACGTCTGTTTTGAATGCGACATTGATCAGGTGCTTACGCAATCCGAAAAGCCCTGCGGATGGGGGATGGAATTTCGAAGCATCATCGGATTCGGCAAGGCCTCGCTGATCGAGGACAGATCCTCCCAAAAAAAGGCATTGGATGTGATCATGGAACACTATTCAGGTGTATCGACATACGCGTACCCGGATAAAATTCTTGAAAAGACCATCATCATCAAGGTAGATATCGAGAGTATGACGGGGAAGAAATCCGACACCCTTTAAGGCCTGCAACCGCGCGCTGCCGCAATATTTAATTTGCGGTATGACCTGGAAAAATTATTTTTCAAAAACTTACGACGCAGGGGGTTGCCCATGGATGCCAAGGAAAGGTTGAATGCACTGGAGGTTGCGCTCAATAACGAATCAAGAGAACGTGAGTTTTACCTCAAAAACGCCGAAAGGACCGGAAATGCCATCGGCAAGGCCATGTTCAAACAGATTGCAGACGAAGAACTCGAACATTACGAACGGCTCAGGCAACTGCATAAAAAGTGGGAAGAGAGGGAAACCTGGCCCGAAACCGTGCCCCTGAAAGTCAAAGAAACGATTATCAGGGACGTGCTCAAAGACGTCCTGAAGACGGCAGACCAAAAAGCTGAAAGCGATGAGGATGACCTTCAAGCCGTTCGCACGGCTATTGAGTTTGAAGGCAAAGGGGTAACCTATTATGCCAGGCTTCGGGACGAGGTCACCGATCCCAAAGAAAAGGCCTTTTTCAATCTCCTCGCCGACATCGAGCATGAGCACTACACTTCTTTAAAAGATACAGAGGAGTACTTCGTCGACCCCGCCTCCTGGTATACCAAAGCAGAGCACCACGGTCTCGACGGGGCCTAGACCTGTTGACAGGGGCATCACCAGGATGCCCGACCCGAAATAAATATCCGGGTCCAGAGTGCCCGGCTTTGATCTAAGCCCAGAGGGGGATAAGAGTGTTAAGTGACTAAAGTTGCGGTGTCGCTCCGCGACTTTCATCAGGAAAACGATCACAACAATGAGACTGAAATTTCAAGACTCATGGCCTACTGGCGTGATGGAGATCCTTCTGCTGAGCTTAGACGGCATTGGATGAATGCAATTTATAAAAATGACAGCCGTTTGTTGTTTTTCCAATACTCCAATCCCGCTGAAGACGGAATCTTCGACTTCCCAAGTCATTTTTTTAAAAATAAACGAAAAATCATTAATTGAAAAAGGTTGAGATAATCCTATCATGAAAAATATTCGTATTGACCTATACAGTGACACCATTACTTGCCCGACCCCGGGCATGCGGGAAGCCATTTTCAAGGCCGAAGTAGGAGATGAACAGCAAAAAGAGGACCCAAGCGTCAATGCGCTCGTGGACAGGATTTGCGACATTCTAGGCAAAGAGGATGCCGTTTTCCTTCCCTCCGGAACCATGTGTAACCAGATCGCTACCCGAGTCCATTGCAGACCGGGGGATGAAATCATTCTGGACACCACGGCCCATACCCGGAACTTCGAGGCCGGCGGGCCGGCGGCCCTCAGCGGGGCATCCGTCTTCCCCCTGGAAGGGAAACGGGGTATTTTTGAGGCCGAACAGGTCAAAGCTGCAATCCGTCCGCCCGACAATCACCATCCCCGGTCCAAAATGCTTGTGATCGAACAGACATCAAACCTGGGAGGAGGCACCATATGGCCCATGGAAACTATTCAGGAGGTCTGTGCGCTCGCCCATGACCACGGCATAGCTTGCCACATGGACGGTGCGCGCCTTCTCAATGCCGTCATTGCGACGGGTATTCCGGCCAAGGATTTTTCCGCACCCTTCGACTCGGTCTGGATCGATTTCAGTAAAGGCCTTGGCGCACCCGTGGGGGCCGCACTGGCCGGATCCAGCGCATTTATAGCGGACGCCTGGCGCTGGAAACACCAGTTCGGCGGCGCCATGCGACAGGCCGGCATCATCGCGGCCGGCGCCCTTTATGCCATGGAACATCATGTCGAACGCCTGGCGGAAGATCATGCAAACGCGCAAATTCTGGCCCGGGGACTGGAATCCCTTGAAGGCCTTCGCCTTGAGCCGGTTGAAACCAATCTGGTCTTTTTTGACGTCTCGGCCCTTGGGATAACGGCTGCCCGATTCAACGAGAAGCTCATGGCTCGCGGGGTGAAGGTCTCAACCCTGGGTGAATACCTTGCGCGCGCCGTAACCCATCTGGATGTAACCCGGACCCAAGTCGAAGAGGCGGTGGAAATCATCGGCGATGTGGTCAGGGAAATCAAATCATACTAAGTGGGTAAATCGACCCTAGGGACGATAGATTAAACTTTTCCGATTGTTTTCTTAAACAACTATGCCCTTGTGCACTCATTATTTTTGGTGAAAGGAAAAGTATATGAAGCGGTTTCGTTTAAGCTGGCAGACCCTTTTGATGCTTTCCCTTCTTTTTCTGTCGGCCATTTTCTACTTCACCCATTACCTTCTGTTCAGGGATCCACATCACATATTTATTTTTCTTGTGGGAGATATTGCCTTTGTTCCCATCGAAGTGCTGCTGGTCACACTGATTATTCACCGGGTGTTGAATGAGCGTGAAAAAAAGACCCTGCTTGAAAAATTGAACATGCTCATAGGGGCCTTCTTTAGTGAATTGGGCATAGCCCTGATCAAGAAATTCTCTGAATTTGATACGGATTGCGAACGGATACAGGAAGAAGTCAGGGGGAGAAGTTTTACGAAAAAGGAGTATCCACAGTTAAAAAACCGACTCAAAACCTATGATTGTCAGATCGATATATACAGCTCCGGTCTTGAAGAACTGAGAGACATCCTTTATGAAAAACGAGACTTTCTCTTACGCATGTTGGAAAATCCCAACCTCTTTGAGCACGACACCTTCACGGATCTGCTCTGGGCCGTGTTCCATCTTACCGAGGAACTGATTTTCAGGAAAGACTTGAAACACCTTTCAAAATCGGACGCTGTGCATATCGCAGGAGACATCAAGAGGGCCTATGACCTGATTATTCTCGAATGGCTGGATTACATGAAGCACCTGAAAGAAAACTATCCCTATCTGTTTTCACTTGCCGTTCGGTTGAACCCCTTTAACCCTGAGGCGTCACCTGAGTTTACCGACGAGTAAGGGGGCCGGGATGGATGGCACGGCTTTGGTCTAACCCAAAGGGGTTTGATTGAGTTTGAATGTCAGGACTCCCAGAGTGTTGGAGTACTGGAGAGATGGGGTGATGGAAAAACTCACCTAACGGCTAAGGCAGCATGTCATGACCGCCATTTTAAAAATTCCACGGGCTGTCTGCCATTTTTCCAATACGCCCATCCCGCTGAAGACGGGACCTGCGACGCTACAACAATCCAAGTCCTTTTTTTGACATAGCCAGCTGCCTCTGACTACCGCAAAACGGGAGAGTTTCCAATTTTTTGGCAGTGAATAAATAGCATTGTTTCATGGATTCAATGCCTTTTATTGTTATCATGTTTTGTGCGACCTTGGGAAAGGCGTGGGAAGGAGGCCACATTGTCGAACCACCATTCACATTCCGGACCGGCTTCATTGCTCTTGGATCATGCCCACTTGTTCACAGCGCGCTCTTTTACAGGAACCGTGCTGGATCTGGCCTGCGGCGACGGGCATAACGGCTTGTTTCTGGCCCAAAAAGGCCTCTCCGTCGTTTTGGCGGACCGTTCGGATGATGCCCTGCAGCAGGCAAGAAAGGCGGCTCAAGAGAAAGGCGTAGACGTCGAAATCCGCCGGGTCGATCTGGAAATGGATGGGGTCAATCCCCTGGACCGGGATACCCATGGAGGCATCATCGTCTTCCGTTATCTCCACCGCCCCCTAATTCCCTGTATCAAGAAAGCTTTGACGGGCGGGGGCATTATTATGTATGAGACGTATACGATTGACCAGCCCCGCTTCGGGAAACCCCGCAATCCTGACTTTCTTCTCAAGCCGGGTGAACTGATGGACTGGTTCAAAGACTGGGACCTGATTTACCATTTTGAAGGCATCAAACATGACCCGGACCGTGCCGTTGCCCAGCTTGTGAGTCAAAAGCCGTTGAACACGTAAAAATCTTTTTGACAGGATCAACAGGATCAACAGGATACCTTAAGTTTACATCCGGCTGTCTTCATGAAAAGCAATAAAAATCCTGTTTATCTTGTCTGATTCTTCGTCTTGATAGGGATGTCTGCAAATTCTAATTTTGTAAAGAGCATCGGAGGTGCCATCGAATGGCGGTCAAAAAAATACTACTTCTTGGAAACCCAAAACTATACGAGATATCCGAACCCGTGCAGGAAAGTGAGTTGGGGGACCTTTCCTCGGTTGTCGAAGACCTGCACGACACCATGACGAGTTTCAAGCGGAAATACGGTGCAGGGCGGGCCATTGCCTCGCCGCAGATCGATGTGATGAAAAGGCTTATTTACATGCACATCGATGTGCCGACTGTCTTCATCAACCCGACCCTGGAATTTTCAGGTGCAGAAATGTTCGAGGTGTGGGATGACTGCATGTGCTTTCCCGATCTCCTGGTCAAGGTGCAGCGTCATAAGCACTGCACCATCCGATACAAGGATATGGAATGGCAGGACCGGACCATGGAACTGGTCGATGGCCTTTCCGAGTTGCTGCAGCATGAATACGATCACCTGGATGGGATTCTGGCGGTCTCCAGAGCCGTTGACGGAAAATCATTTGCGCTTAAAAGTCAAAAGGAAAAAGTAGAATAAACAAGGAGTCTACTTATGAAAAAGAGTTACGAATCTCTTGAAACCAAACTCATCCATGCAGGCGAACCCGACCCGCGCATCGGCGGTGCGGTCACACTGCCCATCTTTCAGTCTTCCACCTATAAATATACAGGCCAGGGCAGTTACCATGACCTGAAATACATTCGCCTGAACAACACCCCGAACCATACGGCCCTTCACCAAAAGCTCGCAGCCCTCGAAAACGCCGAGGATGCCCTCGTCACCGCCAGCGGCATGGCGGCCATATCCACGGCCCTTCTGGCTATTCTCTCTTCAGGAGATCATGTCCTGGCCCAGGATTGCCTCTACGGCGGGACCCATGATTTCATCACCAAAGACTTTGAGGCCTTCGGCATCTCGTACGATTTTATCAACGGAGACGACCCGTCTTCCTGGAAAGACAAGCTGAAACCCAATACGCGGGCGATCTTTGTCGAGACCATGACCAATCCCCTTCTCCAAGTGGCGGACCTCGAGGCCGTGGTCGATTTTGCAAAGGACCATGATCTCATATCCATGATCGACAACACCTTTGCGAGCCCGATCAATTTCCGTCCATCCGAGTGGGGTTTTGATCTCTCCCTTCACAGCGCCACCAAATACCTGAACGGTCACTCGGATATCGTCGCAGGCGCCGTTATCGGTCGTTCCGACATGATCGATCAGATCACGCACAAGCTCAACCACCTCGGAGGCACCCTGGATCCCCATGCCTGCTTTCTGCTTCACCGGGGCATGAAGACCCTGGCCGTCAGGATGAAATTTCATAACGAAAGTGCCCTTCGAATCGCCCAATTTCTTGACAGACATGAGGCTGTGGAAAAGGTGAACTACCCCGGACTCGAAACCCATCCGGGGCACCCCCGTGCTCGCAAACTTTTCGATGGTTTCAGCGGCATGCTAAGTTTTGAACTCAGGGGAGGGGACAAGGCTGCGGGACAATTCATGGAAAAAATCACCCTTCCCCTGGTTGCACCGAGTCTCGGGGGGATTGAAACCCTGATCACCCAGCCTGTCACGACGTCTCATTCCGGCATGTCCCCTGAAGACCGTCAGAGGCTGGGAATCACGGACGGTCTGATCAGACTGTCCGTTGGGTTGGAATCTACAGAGGATCTCATCGAGGATTTCAAGCAGGCGCTGAAAGGGACCGCTCCTTGACGATCAAGAAAACAGGGTACATTACGCGCACCTATCGCCACCTGGAGAGACTTGCCGAGATCCTGGGCGTTGCCTTTAAATTCGGATTCGACGACCTAATCGATCGCCTCAAGATTGAACAGTACCTGGACCAGGGTCGAAGACTTTTTTCCCGAAAAAGCCGCACGGATATTGAAGCCTTATCCAGGGCAAAGCGTCTGCGACTGGCCCTTGAAGAACTTGGACCAACTTTTGTCAAGATGGGCCAAATGCTCAGCACCCGCTCAGATGTACTGCCCCCGGACTTTGTCATCGAACTGATCAAACTCCAGGATGAGGTGGCACCTTTTCCCTTTGAACGGGTCAAAGAAATCATTGAAACCGAACTCAACACCCCGCTTGATTTGATCTTCCGCAACATCGACACCGACCCCCTGGCGGCGGCCTCCATCGGGCAGGTGCACAGGGCCCAATTCAGGGACGGGTCCGCAGTCGTGATCAAGGTCCAGAGACCGGGAATCAAGGACGCCATCGATGCCGACCTCGAAATCATGCTCCACCTGGCCGGTCTCATGGAAAAACACCTGGAGGGCTGGGACGTGCACCGCCCGACCAAATTGGTCGAAGAATTCGCGCACAACCTGAACAATGAACTGGACTACACCAATGAAGCAGCAAACATGGAACGCCTTGCCTCTATGCTTGCGGATGATCCCCGGGCCTATATTCCCAAGGTCTTTTCCAAGGCGACCACGTCACGAATTTTGACCATGGAATCTATCGAGGGCATCAGATCCGGATCCCTGGATCGGCTCAAGGCCGAAGGATACGACCTCAAGGAGATTGCCGGCCGAGGCGCCGATTTGATGATGAAACAGATCTTTGTGCACGGCTTCTTCCATGCCGATCCCCATCCGGGCAATCTCATGATCCTGCCGGAAAACATCATCTGCTTTCTGGATCTCGGGATGATGGGTCGCCTCGATCGTATGACCCGGGAGGAAATCGTGGACCTCGTCATGGCCTTAGTCCATCGGGACGAATCCGCCATAGTCGGCGTCCTGCTTGCCCTCACGCGATATGAGGTGGAACCGGACCGCCGCGAACTGGAAAGAGCCATATCCGATCTCGTCAACCGGCACCTGTATAAGCCTCTCCGGGACATACAAATCGGAAAACTGCTTCAACAGATTTTTAACGTTATCGCAAGGTTCAGGCTTCAGGTCCCCCCGGACATCCTTCTGCTCATCAAGGCCCTGACCACTCTTGAAGGACTGGGGCAAAGGCTTGATCCGGAATTCGACGTCATTCAAGCGGCGTCACCCTTTGTCAGGGAGATTCAAATGGCCCGATTCCGCCCTCGGCGTCTTGCCCGGAATTTTATCGGATACAGCAACGAACTGTTTCACCTCCTCAAGGAGGTGCCCGGAGATCTCAAGGCCGTTCTACGTCTGGCCAAACAGGGAAAACTCAAGATCGAATTCGAGCATGTCGGGCTCACGCCGCTCCTCAACACACAGGACCGGACCAGCAATCGCCTCTCCTTTGCCATCGTGATCGCCTCCCTGGTCATCGGTTCATCTCTCATCATCCATTCCGGTATTCCCCCCAAATGGCACGATATCCCCCTCATCGGTCTGGCCGGATATGTCGTGGCCGGCATCATGGGTTTTTGGCTCCTTATATCCATCCTGAGGCGGGGCAGGATGTAATCCTCGACCTTGCCCTGTCTCAAGATCGCAAGAGTCCCTCCCCCCAGTCCCCATCCTTTTCATGACGCCACAAAACTTGCAGAACGGCATCTTGAGACTTAATATATTCGAAAGATCAGAGCATGCAAGTCTATATTCTCAGAAACGCATGCTCAAAACATATCAATGATTTTCGGGAAGGAAAAAGTCACCAAAATTGACAAATCACAAATTCACGGATAAATCCGTCATTCGCATCATCGGCGCCAGCCAGAACAACCTAAAGAAACTGAACATCGAGATTCCCCTGAACCGGTTCACGGTGATCACCGGGATGAGCGGTTCGGGTAAATCGTCTCTCGCCTTTGATACCCTCTATGCCGAAGGTCAGCGCAGGTATGTAGAGACATTCTCCCCTTACGCCCGGCAGTTCATGGATCGCATGGACAGACCCCGGGTGGACCGTATTGAAAACATCCCGCCCGCCATTGCCATCGATCGCAAGGATCCGGTGCGGACCTCCCGGTCCACCGTAGGCACCATGACCGAACTCACGGACTACGTGAAACTCCTCTATGCACGTCTCGGGCAACTCCACTGCCGGGAATGCGGGAACCCCGTGCATCCGGAGAGCCCTGAACACGTGTGGAAAACCCTTGCGAAGGTTCCCGAGAAGTCCGAGGTGATTCTCACCTTCCCGGCGCCCACCAATAACGGGACCTCACCCCGGGAACTGAAACGGGATCTCATTCGAATGGGCTTCAACCGGATCTTTCAAAAGGGGGAAATCGTTTTTCTGGAGGAGTGGGAACCCGGCGACAAGCCCGGAGACATCCATGTCATCGTGGATCGGCTCCTTTTGCGCCTTTCCGATCGAAAACGGATACTCGATTCTCTGGAACAGGCCTTCCGCTTCGG
>CAZXWJ010000184.1:0-8609 GCA_964644375.1 uncultured Desulfobacteraceae bacterium
CCTTGGGTCATCATACTCAACCCACTGCCAGGAACCATCCGTTGAAAAATGGAATTTAATGCCATTGGGCGATGCGGCTACATAGTGTCCGTCGGAATTGAGCTTTTTCCATTCAGCTTTCACGGCTACCAGATTCCAGCAATCCTTATTTTTGCTCGCAACAGCATTTTCAGTTATTCCAACAGCCATCAAGACAACTGTCAAAAAGACGAAGAATTTGATTCGATGCATAATTTTCATGTTTACCCCTCTCAATGATAACAAATAGCACTTAAAATGAAAATGATTGGGCATGAGTGCCCACGCATATATATCTATAGCCCCTTCCTTTACAAGGTCGGATAATCGATTAATAAAATCGTTCCGATCCACATTGTTTAGGAGTATAGGTTTCCTCTCGACACCGCGGCCCATCACATGGTGTAAAGCCCCGGGCGCATCTAATCTCACTAATCTAAGCATATCTTCAAGATATCATATCAAGACAAACGCGTAAAAACATGCTGCACGAACGCCCCCTTTTACTCGATCTTGCCCTGGTTTGATATCAGATCCCGGTTTTCAAGTTTGTGCTGATTCGAAATCAGATCCCGGTTTTCGAGCTTGTGCTGGTTTGATATCATATCGCGGTTCTGAATCTTGTGTTGGTTTGATATTATGTCCCTGTTTTGGATCTTATGCTGGTTTGACCTGATATTTTTTGTTGCCTCAGGGGTGTTGACAGGCCAACCTGTCTCTCCCGCGAGCGGCTCCCCCACATTTATTCCCAGGCAAGCCCCAAGAGATACAACAACGGCTGCTATTCCAACGGTCTTTCTCAGGCAACCGCCCGCATGAGTCTTACTTTCCTTTTTATCCTGACAAGCCATTTTCTTCTTCATAAATTCATCCTCCTTGGGAATTGTCTGCCCAGGCCTTGATTGCCCGGATATGGATTGAGATTCTTTTTTCCAGATTTTTCGGAAAGGGGATTTTCAGATCTCCGCAATATTCTGATACAGTTCTATCAACATCTTTTAGAATATCGTAACCTTTAGACCCGCTCATCGGCATCCTGATCGAATCGACCGCATTATTGTGGTTTATTTTTCTTGCTGCCTTTTTCTCAAGCAGTTCATACAAGTGCCAGAAAAGACTCAGGTAGCTGTCCGCTGCTTCCATAAAAGGAATAGCACCCTCTGATTCAAGATAATCGATGACCCTGCCGTCATCTCCATATACACCCCGACACTCCATATGCGTTTCCATTTCTGAAAACGACTCATCAAAATTATTATTTACATGCCTTGCCAGGGGATAGAGGCGGCACACCAGTGGGCGATCCTCATGAACGTTGCAGCCATGGGAATCAAGAAACACGCAGTATCCTTCCCCATCCCATTTCAGGAATCTACCCCCATCGGTTGTATACTGATCAATCAAATCGGAAGTAGCCAGTCCTCGGTTTTGGGCCAGCCGGACAATCTCATAAGGATTGACCTGAATCTTTTTGTCACGGCAGCAGGCAAGACAGCGCATGCATGAAAAAGCAAATGGTGTTTCCCTGTCAAGATTGGTTCTTCGAAATTGCATATCCCATATCTCTAAAGACGCAAGACTTTTTATACGCTAAAATGCTTTTTTTAGCAACAAAAACGGAACTATACGAAATCATTCAATCTAGGCATATCTTCAACATATTCCATCAGAACAAAAGCATAAAATACGTTCTGCACGGACGTGCCCTTTTCTTTTTTATAAAATTTTTCACATTGACAGAATCCGTCAAAAGATTTACCTTATGTACAATAGGTACAATTGTTACAATAAAGCCCTCTGATCGCATAGGAGGTAATTGAAATGTTAAGAAAAATTAGCACTGCAGATGCCAGAAAAAACCTGGCCAATATTGTAAACAGGGTTGCTTTTGGCAAAGAAGCCTTCGTCCTCACAAGGCGTGGTGAGGCGCTTGCCGCCCTGGTCTCCGTTGAGGATCTAAAACTGCTCCAAGAGATAGAGGAGCGCATTGACGTAGAAGACGCATGGAAGGCCCGCGCGGAGTCGGAAGAAACGGTCTCCTGGGAGGAACTTAAAAGGGAACTTAATCTGAGACCTTTCACATAGAGTTCACGAAATCTACAGCAAAGGCTCTCAAGGCCATTCCAAAAACCGTTCAGAAAAGGATTGCAAAAAAGATAGAAAGTTTGGCCGAGGCCCCGCCTGAACAGGCCAAAACCAAGATGACGGGGGACAACCCGTTCCACCGAGTGAGAGTGGGAGACTATCGAATCATCTATGAAATCCAAAACGAGATCCTCTTAATCCTTATCCTTAAAATCGATTGCCTCACTCCAATTTGAATAACAACTTTCATTTCGTAAAAAATTAACGAAACGGGGAAATGAGTCCTGTTCCCTTGCCATTCGTGCCCTTAATGTGGTGAAGGTGTTTTGCAAGGCTTGTCTGAAAAGATGATTCAGGGCCAGATCGATGTCATTCGTCGCTCGGATTGTCTCGATACCGTAGCCATATTCGAGTATTATGTCCCGTGCCGTTGCGCCGACAACAAAGAAAGAAATCCCATCAGATGCAGCAACATTTGCTATGGTTGCGAAAAGTTCAACGGTGAATCCGTCAATCTTCCCTGACAAGTCGAGCGATTTTTCTGTCATAGATGATCCTTGCAGTCTCAATATTCCGGGTATCGGCCGTAGCGAGCAAATCCGCATATGTCAGGACGGGATGAGTCAAGTCGGGGTATTCTTGATCAGGTCGGAATTTCCAGAACACTCTCATGATCTCGATGTTTCCATCCGGGTCTTGTCTTATTCTATTGCGTATGAGCCATTCCATAAGTCCTTGGAGTTCATGCGTGTAGATTGTCCCTGTCTGAGGCTTTAGGTGCTGGGTGAATTTGGCTGCCGCAATTTCCCCTCCCCAATATGTTTCCGGTCCGGGAAGATCAGCTCCCTTCCACCAGTCCGGTTTGGTGGCTTTGAATGTCCCCAGCAACTTCTTGGGTCTTAACTGTTCAGGATAGGCCGTGGCCCACCGTGCCAGGAGTTTTTCCTTTTGAATCAGCTGCCGCCCGCGGTTTCCCATTTCAACCAGATTTCCCATTTGTCTCAAATCCCGCATGACCCAACCAACGGTGCCCAAGGCAACATCTGCCGCTTTGGCAATTGCTCGGTATTGGGCCTTTTCCAGGCCCGGATTACACAGAAGGGCAAAAACCACCTGTAATCCCGTTGGACGGAAAGTACGGATGGGAGTCTTTCGCGCAACCATCTCTCCCGGCTTGTTACCTTTGACAAAAACAAAGAGAGGGGGTTCATTGAGGTAGACGTTGCCGGCTGCATCGAGGAATGGAATGCCTGTATCTTTCAAGATTTCAGCTACCTGGGGAGTGACATATTTCGTGATAATTATGCCTTTTTCAAAATTCCTCTGGAGTTGCTGAACAACCGCACCGATCATTCCTCGTGTTAGTGTCGGTTTGACATCCGCTGCAAAATGCCATTCCTTGTCTTGCCAGATGATTCGAATTTTGGCGGGAATCGTCGAGCCGCATTGTCGACTTTTGCAATATTGGGGTTGATTGAAAATGATTTCGCGGGGCTTGTCATGCTTAAATCATTTCTGTTCTGTTAAAGCATGAAAATGGAGAAATAAGCGGTTTGACTATGAATCCCAGGTTGATATATTATAGCGTTGGTTGTTCTGGTTTGTTCGGACGAAGATGCTGTAATGAATCGCGACAAATGCCCGGAGGGCAGGTATGGCAACGCAATCGTTAAGAACACATCATCCGCAATGATGATTCATTAAACCGAATCCGCGCATACATCCTAGACAATCCGCTAAATTGAGCGTCGGGTAAAAGTAATCGTCAAATGTCAATCAGGGTACAGGGGTTTTGTTAAACGGCATTGGGCCCAACACGGATAAATATTATATAAATTATTGGGAAACGATAAAAAGCAGAAATTATGGTTAATCAAAAGAAGATTTTGATTATTGCTGGACCGAATGGGGCGGGTAAAACGACATTTGCCACTGAGTTCCTGCCCAAGGAAGCCGAGTGCCCCAATTTCATCAATGCGGATCTGATTGCTGCCGGCACCAATCCTTTCCGCCCTGATGCGGGTTCGATTCAAGCAGCAAAGACGATGCTTGAAATGATAAAAAAATACGTTGAAAAGGGAGAGAGCTTTTCTTTTGAAACGACTTTGAGCGGAAAGAATTATGCCAGACATATCCCGGAATGGCAGAAGGAAGGGTATAAGATTAAGCTGTATTTTTTAAGACTTCCTGACCCGGAATTCGCTATTGCCCGTGTGAAGCAGCGTGTTAAGGAAGGAGGACACAATGTGCCGGAAGACGTGGTTCGTCGTCGCTACCATTCCGGATTAAGTAATTTTGAAATGCTTTACAAAGCCATTGTGGATGAATGGGTTCTTATTGACAATGCTGGAGAGTGGCCTATTTTTATCGATGAAGGAGAAAGACATGGCTGATACACAATCAAATAGCCCATCAAAAAAATTGGATGATCCTGACATAAGGCTTGCCGAAACCGCCCTCCGACGCGCAGCTTTAAAGGCCCGTGAACGGGCTCGACGCTTCGGCCACGGCATTATTATTTATGAAAACGGAAAGATAGTAGAGAAACTCCCGGACAGAAACGCTTGAAATAAATGCTCTTTACTTGGGTTTGGGCGCGGGTATCAAACGAGCACAGGAGGAATGGCGGGAGATCGATTTTTCCGATGACAAGGAAGGCAGTTTGTTCATTTCCTTAACCGTGCAGGTCGATCTTGTCGAAACCCGGACGTATAAATGTCCTTGCTTCTTGAAAGGCATTTTCCACTTCTTCCCTCAGCCCCCTGAGATGAAACAGGATCGAGTGGATCTCTTTGATCCCAAAGGGGAGTCGGTTTCGCATTTCTCCCCAGGCGCCAATGGAACGGTCGATGGCGATCAGGGCCACCTTTGCGGAGCCGTCTGAATCCTTGGGAAATTCACCGAGAAGGTCGGGCTCTTCGTGCAGTTCTCCGCTGACAGCCCTCATGAGCTTGACATAGATGAAGTGCTGATACCAACGGATCACCTCCACGGCTTGTCCAAGGTCGGTCGCCTGTTCCGGGCTCTCGGCCCCCAACTCGGGATCAGGTTCCGGTTCGCCAAACAGGTCGCTTTGAGAACTGAACCATTCGTCCGTCATTTTGCTGTAGGCCTCCGCACCCCGGCAACATTTATGGCTTCTTACAATCTCTTCATCGAATCTTTCTTTGTCCGTTTCATCACAGCCCAGGGAATCAAAATCGATTCCCTCTTCTTCCGATATCTCCTTGAGCAATTCGAGAGTGGTCTGAAATGTCGCTGTCAACTTTGTCCAAAAGGCCTGGTTTTTTGGGTCAAGGGTCTCTGGATCACCGGATCTTTTGTCACTCATTGCGAAATTCAGGCACCGAGATGTCACCGGGCAGCGCTCGCACCACCTGTCGCAGTAATTGAATACGCCCGTGATGAATTTTTTGTCCTGAGCCGACCTCTTGAGTTTTTCTTTGTCCATCGGTCTCCTGTCTCCGTAGTTTAGGGGACCGGCTAACCCCTTAAATGCAGCCCCCACCCTCGGCGTCAGGAGTCGAATGCAGCCGGATCGTGAAGCGCAGCCCTTTCTCCCAATTGGACGCATGAATCATCCCGCCATGGTTTTCGATGATCCTTTTCGTAATGGCGAGCCCCAGCCCCGATCCCCCTGCGGTTTGATGTTCCGGACGGAAAAAAGGTTCGAACAGGTTTTTCAGATCGTCTTCCGAAAGGGGTGTGCAGGTATTTTTCAGCGTGAGGGTCAGGTCTTCTCCCGCGGGTTTGATGTCTATGATAAAATTACCCTTTCCGGGCGTATATTTGGCGGCATTGTCCAGGAGATTGGAAAGGGCTGTGCCAAGGGCCTCCCTGTCGGCGGCCAGGTGGGCCGGGGAGGAATATTCGGTTCGGATCCGGATGTTTTTCCCTTCAAAGGAAGGCCTGAATCGTTCGAGGAGTTCGTCCAGGAGTTTGGCGAGATCCAGAGATTCAAACCGGAGGGACGATTCATGGATATCCAGTTTGGAAAGAGCCAGGATGCGGCCGATGAGATGGTCCAGTTCCCCGATATCCTCCCGAATGTTGTCCAGGTGCCTGACAGAATCGTCAATCCTTCCCTTTGCGATGTTTTCCCGGAGGAGTTCCTCCGCCATGCGAATCCTGGCCAGGGGGCTTCGGAGTTCGTGGGAAACGTTGGCCGTGAGTTCCCGGCCTCCCCGGATCTTACGCTCGAGTCTTTCCGCCATCCGGTTGAAGGCCCGGCTCAACTCTCCGATCTCGTCCCTCCCCTTGACCTCCGCTCGGTGGGACAGGTCCCCGTCGGCTATTTGAAGGGCCGATCCTCTGAGCCGGTTGATCCTTTTGGTGACGAGTCTCGAGACCGGGAAGACAAGCAGCGCGATGATGACTGCAATGAGCAGCAGGCCCAGGGCGAAGCCCTTTGCGGGGTGCGAGGGACCCTGACCATCAAAAAAGATATGAAGGGTGCCTTCTTCCGCCCGGTTCAATTCTATCGGAACAACGGCATAGAAACCCTGGTGCGCTCTGCGCGTGAAGTACAGCTTGAAATGACCGTAGTCCCTCGGGTTTTCTTGAAGAATTTTTTCCATCGAGTTTGGCATATTCCCCGAAAAAGCCTTCACGAGCACGACGCCGTCCGGGGTTGAAAGCCAGACCTTTGCTTCCATCATCTCCCCGAACTGCCGCAAAAATGTGATCAATGCGGGGTTGCGGGAAGGCGAGGTGACGGGCTCGGCCTCGATCTTGTTTTCGACCACTTCTTTGAGCATCAAGACCTTTGCTGCCGTAAAATTCTCAAGTCGGGATCGAAAATGTCTTCCAACGGAAAAGAGAAAGAGACCGAAGATCAGGATCTCGGTAATGAAGAGCACCAGAAGGAAGGATAAAAATATTTTAAAATACAGTCTTCCCGGTATCATGGCGAGTCTACCCTACGTTAGAGTCTACGAACATATAGCCCGTTCCCCAGACGGTCTTGATTCTCCTGGGGGTCTTGGGATCGACCTCCAGTTTTGATCTCAACTTGCTGATGTGCACATCGATGCTTCTGTCAAAGGCCATGAAGTCTCTTCCCCTGGCAAGATTCATAATCTGTTCCCGGCTGAGAACGGTATTGGGCCTCTCCATGAGCACCTTGAGAATCCGGTATTCAGTGGATGACAATTCCCATTCCCCTTCCTCCGTCCGGACCGTCTGGTTTGCCGTGTTCAGGGCAAGTCCCGCCGATTGAATGACAATCGCGTTTGCTTTCACGGGTGCATTGGGCTCATCCGGGCCGTGTCTTCTCAGCACGGCCTTGATCCTCGCCAGGAGTTCCCGGGGGTTGAAAGGCTTGGGAAGGTAGTCGTCCGCCCCAAGTTCCAGCCCCACGATGCGATCGGTTTCCTCGCCTTTGGCCGTAAGCATGATCACGGGAACGGCCGATTCCCGACGGATGTCCCTCAACACATCGAGGCCGTTTTTCCCTGGCAGCATGATATCCAGGATAATCATGTCCGGAGCATCCGTCCGGATGGTCTTCAACACGGAGGATGCCTCCGGAAGGGTCAGGACATCAAACCCGTACCCTTCCAGATACTCGCGTAAAAGCGATCTGAGTTTATGATCATCGTCGACTATAAGAACCCGTTCTCCCATGCATGTCACCCTTTTTTACCTCGTTTTACATCGGTTTTACATTTTTTTACAACCTCAAAAAATTCTCTTTACATCTTGGGATTATATTGACTGAAACGACGATGAAGTCGTCGAATACAAAGAACAGGAGGAAAAAAATGAAAATGATTATGTATGTTGCAGGGGCCGTCATTCTTGTCGTCACACTCGTTGCCGGATGCGGGTATTTCTCCCATCGGGGAGACGGGAGATTCTGCGACAGGGGATTCCATCCCCGGTTCCAACGGGACGATTTCCACGACCACGTTCTGAAGAGAATGGACCAAAAGGTGGAAAAGCTGAATCTCAACGAGGACCAGCAAACAAAGTATCAGGAAATCAGGCAGAGGATTGCGACGGATATGGCCGGAATGAAAGAAGGACGAAAGGTGTTATTCTCCTCCCTTCAAGAGGAACTGGAGCGGGAACGGCCCGATATCGATGCCCTGGCCGGGCTCTTCAAAGAAAAGCTTGGACGAATGCCCGGGCTCATGGAGAACCACCTGGACGCCTTTGTTGAATTTTACCAAATCCTGGATCAGGAACAGCAGGATCAGATCATCGAGCACTTCAGGGAAAAGCTCAAAAAGGCCCGGTCTTAGTCTCGAGTCGGGCCGCCGGTTTGCGGAGAGGCTGTTGGAACATCTCCGAATGCATGAGGAATTTGCAGCGGCTGAGGTTTTCGCGCAGCCTCCCGGCCGATGGATAGGGCTCCATCGCGTTATCGCGAGAACAAAGACTTATCCAATCTATAGCATCTATGTTCGATCAGAAAGGTGGTAACGCGATCTGAGTTGGGCGGATATGTTTTTTACGGTCTGGAAGGCCTTTTCCACGGTCTTTTCTTTGTCGGGGTTCACGAG
>CAZXWJ010000185.1:0-8590 GCA_964644375.1 uncultured Desulfobacteraceae bacterium
TTATCGAC
This sequence comes from uncultured Desulfobacteraceae bacterium, assembly GCA_964644375.1. GTDB lineage: Bacteria > Desulfobacterota > DSM-4660 > Desulfatiglandales > HGW-15 > CAYNYM01. Next base: position 9 of record CAZXWJ010000185.1, read on the forward strand.
GAGATCGACGCTGTAGGGCGACACCGAGGGGCCGGTCTGGGCGGAGGCCATGACGAGAGGGAGCAGACCCTCAACCAGCTTCTTGTGGAAATGGACGGGTTTGAGTCCAATGAAGGCGTCATTCTTATCTCAGCGACGAACCGGCCGGACGTGCTGGATCCGGCTCTCTTGCGGCCTGGACGATTCGATCGGCAGGTCGTGGTTCCCGTGCCTGATATCAAGGGAAGAGAGGGTATCCTGAAGGTTCATGTGCAAAAGACGATCCTTTCGGATAATGTCGAACTCAATACCCTTGCCAGAGGGACACCGGGTTTTACGGGTGCTGATCTGGAAAACATGGTGAATGAAGCGGCCCTCCTGGCCGCCCGGCGCGGCAAAGAACGGGTTGAAATGGTCGATTTTGAAGACGCCAAGGACAAGGTCCTGATGGGTGCGGAGCGCAAGAGCATGATCATCAGCGACGATGAAAAGCGGACGACCGCTTATCACGAGGCCGGTCATACCCTGATAGCCAGGCTCCTTCCCGGCACGGATCCTATTCATAAGGTGACCATTATTCCTCGGGGCCGGGCGCTCGGTTTGACCCAGCAGTTACCCGTGGATGAAAAACATACCTATCCCAAAAAGTATCTGTTGAACAATATCTGCATTCTTATGGGGGGGCGAGCGGCCGAAGAACTCGTGCTCGATATGCAGACCACCGGTGCTGGCAACGACATCGAAAGGGCGTCGGACTTGGCCCGCAAGATGATTTGTGAGTGGGGAATGAGTGAAAACCTGGGCCCCCTGACATTCGGCAAAAAGGACGAACAGATTTTTCTGGGCAGGGAACTCTCCCAGCACCGGGATTACAGCGAAGATACGGCCCAGAAGATCGATGAAGAGGTCATGCGGATTGTGACCGATTCATACAGTAAGACATCGGAGTTGATCAAGGACAATATCGACGTCCTTACCCGCATGGCCGAGGCGCTCCTGGAAAAAGAAACTCTGGATAGCGGGGACATTGATCAAATTATGGGCCGGAATACACCGGCGACAGAGGAGGCACCGGGGGCGGAAGCCTCTTGACCGACATGACGGAGCGAGAGTTTCTCCTGAGATGGTCCGGCCACGAATTGGACCTCGGCCGGAAAACGCATGTCATGGGCGTCCTGAATGTGACGCCCGATTCGTTTTCCGACGGAGGTCTTTTTTTTGATAGGGACAGGGCCTTGAAGCATGCCCTGGCCATGGTCAGAGATGGGGCGGATGTGATAGACGTGGGCGGAGAATCCACGCGCCCTTATGCCGAGGAAGTGTCCCTTCAGGAAGAACTGGACCGTGTGATTCCCCTGATTCAACGGCTCAGCCGGGCGGTAGAGATCCCCATCAGCATTGATACCCTAAAGGCACAGGTCGCGGAAGAGGCTCTGGCGGCCGGCGCCTCTATCATCAACGACATCAGTGCCCTTCGGTTCGATCCTGAAATGGTATCCGTCGCTGCAAGAGCAAAGGTCCCGGTGATCCTCATGCACATGAAGGGGGCGCCCCGGACGATGCAGGACCATCCCAGCTATGAGGATGTGATTCAGGAAATAAGCCTTTTCCTGGAAGAAGCAATGGAGCAGGCCTTAGAGGGAGGCATCGCCAGGGATTTGATCCTACTGGATCCCGGTATTGGTTTCGGCAAGAGCTTTGATCACAATCTCATGATTCTGAAAGATTTGGCCTGCTTTCATACCCTCGGAAGACCCCTCCTGATCGGGAGTTCAAACAAGGCCTTTATCGGGCATATCCTTAAAAAAGAGCCCCATGAGAGGGATACCGGAACCTTGGCCACGGTCGCTGCAGCCGCTATGAACGGTGCCCATATCGTTAGGGTCCATAATGTGGCAAAGGCCGTCGAAACGGTCAAGATCATCGATGCCGTCAGACGGGGGCGCGTTCAGTAGGTCGTTTTTAATCGGCAATCAAGGAGTTCCTAAGGGTGGCAAACATCTTTTGCTTTGCCAATGTTGGCCCAGTTAAATCCTGAAAGGCCATTTAATAAGGAAACCGGGATGAAAGGATAAGGACGTGTTATTCTGTATCGATGTTGGAAATACCAATATTGTTTGGGGCGTTACGGATGGGCATCGTGTGCTGAATCATTGGAGAATCAGGACGGAAAGGGACATCACCTCGGACGAGCTCGGTATCCTGATCAATAACCTTTTCAGGACCTCCGGCCGCAGGCTGGAAGACATCACGGATGTCATCATCTCCTGCGTGGTGCCCCCGCTTCTGAACACCCTTGATGCATTTTCCAGACAATATTTCCATGTAAAGCCCCTGATCGTGGGGACGGAAACCAAGACCGGCATGCCCATCCACTACGACAATCCCAAGGAGGTTGGCGCGGATCGTATTGTCAATGCCGTGGCTGCCTATGAGAAGTACCACAAGGCCCTTGTCATCGTAGACTTTGGAACCGCCACGACCTTTGATTGCGTGTCAAAGGAGGGCGCTTATATCGGTGGCGCTATCGCTCCGGGTGCCATCATTTCCTGCGAAGCACTATTCCAGAAGGCCTCCAAACTTCCGAGGGTGGAGATTTTTGCAAAACCCGAGAATGTCATAGCTAAAGACACGATAAGCAGTATGAACGTGGGTATCGTTTATGGTTATGCGGGCCTGGTCGACGGCATCGTGAAGAGAATCAAGAAAGAGATGGGGCCCGATCTGCACGTGCTTGCGACAGGCGGCCTGGCCCCCCTGATTTGTGAGGTATCGGAAACCATCGACCAAGTGGAAGAGTTTCTGACCCTTGAAGGACTCGTGATTATTTTCGAGAGGAACCAGTGACCATTAGCGTGCCCGGTCTCGAAAAAGGGGATGGTATCGGGGTCATCGCGCCGGCTGGCCCCGTAGCTCCTTCAGAGCTTCAACCCGGCATTCGGGCCATGGAAACCCTGGGTTACAGGGTCGTGCTTTCTCCTCACCTCTACGATCGGCGGGATTACCTGGCCGGGGATGACGCAACGAGGCTGGGGGATCTTCACGCCATGATCGAGGATTCGGAGATAAAGGCCGTCATTTGTGCCAGGGGCGGATACGGAACCTTGCGGCTCCTCGAAAGGATCGACTTTGATCTGATTCGCAGGCATCCGAAGATCCTCGTGGGGTACAGCGACATCACGGCATTGCTCTGGGCCGTATTTCAAAAGACGGGGTTGGTCACTTTTCATGGTCCGATGGTTAAGGACCTGACGAAGAACAACAATCAAAATCTGAAACCCCTTCTTGATGCCATCTCTTCCGATCACCTCCAAGAACTGAATCTGCAGGAAGGGATCAAAATCAGGAGAGGTCGCGCAGAAGGCGTTCTTCTGGGCGGGAACCTCTGTCTCATATCCCATCTCGTTGGAACCCCTTTTATGCCCTCACTGAAAGGGGTTGTCCTTTTCCTGGAGGAAAAAGGCGAGACCCTGTATCGGGTCGATAGAATGATGACCCATCTCAAAATGAGCGGCCGAATCGAGGGCCTGGCGGGCGTCATGCTCGGAGATTTCCTGGATTGCGGCAATTCCGATTCCATTCATCGGATTTTGGCAGATACCCTGTCCGATATGGACATCCCCATTGTCGGGGGACTTCCGGTGGGTCACGGCCTGAAAAACACCACCCTTCCCATCGGTCTACCGGTCCTTCTTGATACCGACCGAATGCGCCTATCGATTATGGAATCCGGAATCTTTTCCTGATATCTTTGAAACGATGGAACCTGTGCGACGCTTCGGCCCCGCCAGTCAAACAGTCACCCCATGTGTGATGCCATGTGGTACCCTGACAGTGTGTCATGAGGGATTACCCGGTTCCTCGTCCTCGAGATATCAAGCATCACCTACGGAAAACCCCCACCAGATTGAACTCAACAATAATTTGATGCAAACCGGCCTCTGATGGTTTAGGGTTGCCAAACAGGGGCGGATAATGATAAATGGTTTTGCAAAATTAAGTGCGATTATCCAATAAAATGATCTAGCTCGACTCTTCTTTGATGAAGCTCTTACCCGTTTTCAGAGCGTGCCTAAGATAATCCCTCATTGACCGAATAGATCTTGGAAAGACTTTTCACGGAAATCCTATGGACTTTGTAAGAACGCTTGGATCCGAATTTTTAGGCCTGATTCACAGACTGGGACTTATGGGTATTTTCCTGATCAAAGGGTTTTTCTATTGTGTGAGCCCGCCCATAAAGATTCCTCTCGTATTGAAACAGATTCGGTTTTTCGGGTTTCAGTCACTTTCAGTTATTTTTCTCACCGGGGCCTTTACGGGTATGGTCCTGGGTTTTCAGGGGTTCAATACCCTGAACCGTTTTGGATCCGATGCCTTCCTGGGACCCATGGTTGGATTGTCGCTCATAAAAGAGATGGGGCCCGTAATTTCGGCCCTGATGGTCACCGGGAGAGCCGGTTCATCCGTAACGGCGGAAATCGGAATCATGAGGATCAGTGAACAGATCGATGCCCTTGAGCTCATGGGGCTTAATCCCTATCGATACCTCATCGTTCCCAATATCCTGGCGGCACTCATATCCATGCCCCTTCTGACAGCCATTTTTGATGTGGTCGGCATCTTCGGAGGTTATCTTATCGGTGTGAAGCTTTTGGGAGTCGGTTCGGGCGTCTACTTTGGGGAAATGATCAACTATGTTGAGATGAAAGACGTGTTGGAGGGGCTTTTCAAGTCTCTCAATTTCGGTTTGATTATCAGTTGGGTGTGCTGCTTCAAGGGATACTATACAGGGTTCTATACCGGATTCGGGGCCGAGGGGGTCAGTAAAGCCACGACCCAGGCCGTAGTGCTTTCGTCCGTGTTGATCCTTGTATGGGATTATTTCATGACTTCGAGCCTTTTTTGAGTAAAACGATGATCAGCGTCCATGACATCCATAAGTCTTTTGGGAAAACGGAAGTCCTCAGGGGAGCGTCCTTTGAGGTGAAAACCGGTGAAATCCTGGCCCTCATAGGCAGAAGCGGCTGCGGTAAGAGCGTTCTTTTGAAACACTTATCCGGTTTGTTGAAACCGGATAAGGGAAAGATGTATGTAGACGGACGGGATCTGTTATCCCTGGCGGGAAGAGATCTCCTGAGGTTGAGAGATCGTCTGGGGTTTCTTTTCCAGAGCGGGGCGCTTTTCGACTCCATGACCCTCTTTGAGAATGTGGCTTTTCCTTTAAGGGAAAAAACCAAACTGGACGATAAGGACATTAAAGATAAGGTGCTCTATGAATTGGATCAGGTGGGCCTGATCGGATCGGAGCTGAAATATCCCTCGCAGGTGAGTGGAGGAATGGTCAAGCGGGCGGCCCTTGCCCGCGCCCTAGTCGAGGAACCGGAGATCATGCTCTTCGATGAACCTACGACGGGTTTGGATCCTTTGACCGGTGAGGCGATTTTAACTCTGATTCACAATTGCCACGATCGGGTGGGTTTTACGGGAATCATCGTAACCCATGAAATACCCCGTATATTTTCTATCGTAAACAAGGTGGCTATGCTGGATGACGGCATCATTTTGTTTGAAGGTTCCCCGGAGGAGATCATGGCTACCGAGGATACGCTTGTTCGGTCCTTCATATCAGGTGGCATGGAAGGGCCGATTCATGATTATTTGTGCAAATTGGATTCCGTTAATGAAATTCGCCGGAAAAAAAGAGTCTCCCCCAACCCCACATCCGGCTGACGAAAGGCCGTTTAGCGCCAGTGAGGACCATCCGAATTCAGGGATGCTCCATGAGACCGGCAACGGAGTTAAAGAATGAAAAAAATTGATATTGAACTGTCCGTCGGTTTATTCATCATTGCAGGTATCATTTGTCTCGGTTATCTTTCCGTCAAGCTCGGACAAATGGAAGTGCTGGGAAGCAAAGGATATGAGGTCTATGCCCTGTTTTCCAATACCGGCGGGTTGAAAGCCGGTTCTTCTGTCTCGATAGCGGGTGTGGATGTGGGCCGCGTGAAAGAAATAGGTCTTGAAGATTATCAGGCTAGAATTGTCCTCAATCTTTCGGAAGGCATTAAGATCCATGAGGATGCCATCGCCTCTATAAAGACCAAGGGGTTGATCGGTGAGAAGTTCATCGAGATAACCCCAGGAGGATCCGAGGAGTGGATCGGTCCCGGGGAACGAATACGGGAGACCCAGGCGGCCGTTGATTTTGAAGAGTTGATATCTAATTTTGTGTTCGGGAAAATTTAAGCGCTTTTCATCCGGTTTGCACGTGGGGATTATTAACAAGTGCTCATCCGGACAGTGTTATTCCCGAATTCGGACTATCAGCAATCAGCTTTCAGTCCCGCCATGGCGGGACAAAAGACAAAACAACGTATTAACTTACTGCTGACCGCTCCATCCTGAAATCTCCGATTTCTTGATGGACATTAAATAGTCCGTTGTGGAGGATTAAATGAATCGAAAATGTTTCTGCCTTATGATTGCTTTTCTGTTTTCTTTGTTTGCAGTCATCCTTCCCGCCCTTGCGGGGGTGCCGACGGAGAAGATCAAAGAAACCACGGATGAAATATTGTCCATCGTCACGGCTCCCGACCAGAAAGATGTTCCCTTGACTGCAGAGACCAGACAAAGGATTCGAAAGGCGGTGGATAAACGGTTTGACTGGGAGGAAATGGCTCGACGAACCCTGGCCAGGCACTGGAAGGAAAGGACGGAACAAGAGAAAAAAGAATTTGTGGTCCTTTTCGGCCAATTGCTCGAAAGGACTTATTTAGATAAGGTGGAGGGGTACTCCGGTGAAAAGGCCGTTTATCTGGGAGAATCTATTGACGGCAAATACGCCGTGGTCAACGTTAAAATTATAACCTTGAAGGGTGAGGAGATCGATGTAGCGTACCGTCTCAGGCAAAAGAAGAATGACTGGCTGGTCTACGATATCTCCATAGCCGGTGTCAGCCTTGTGAATAACTATCGGGTCCAGTTTAACAGCATTCTTGGAAGATCATCCTATCGGGCACTTGTTGATCGATTAAAAGAGAAGATCGCTCAAAAATAATGGGTATTTTAACGACCATATATTATCAAGAAAGGAGTTTCCTCCAATGAATAAGGTAAGCGGGATAGTGTTCGCAGCCGTTTTTGCGTGCCTTCTTATGGCGGCACTATCCTCTGCAGAGTCCCTCGAAAACCGTGATGTCTACGAGCCCCGGTATTTTCCGGTCTACAGGGAAGGGCGTCCCGGATCCGGCATGATGGATTCAAAAATCGCGATGAGGGAAGAAAGGGCAACCATTCCTTCTTCAATCCCAGCCTCTTCAGGGTCAGGTCTTGCAAGAACCGATGTGTGCGTGGGCGAGAGAGACCCTGAACCGCTCGTGCTCTGTCGGGCCGAGACGGAGAAGGATCCGTTTGAAGAAACTTCTCCGGTCAGCATCGCCGATCCCCTCGAACCCCTCAACAGGGCCTTTTATCATTTCAACGACAAACTGTATTTTTGGCTAATGAAGCCCCTTGCCACAGGTTACAGGGCCGTCATGCCGGAAAGGGTCAGGGTGGGGGTGAAAAACATCTTCTACAACCTGTCCTTTCCGGTTCGTTTCTTCAACTGCCTGCTTCAGGGCAAGGGAAAAGGGGCCTGTGACGAGTTTGTCCGATTTTTCACGAATTCCACCATTGGGATGGGTGGGTTTCTCGATGTGGCGAGCAGCAAACTTGAACTGAAAAAATTCGAGGAGGATCTGGGGCAGACCCTGGGATCCTATGGCGCCGGACCGGCATTTTATATCAATTGGCCCATTTTGGGACCATCCAGTGTCCGGGATACGATAGGGAGCGTAGGGGATGCCTTCCTCGATCCCCTGAGTTATATGATTTCGAGGTCGAAATACCGGATAGGTGTTCGCGCGTTTAGCACAGTCAACAAGACCTCTCTGAGCATCGGAGAATACGAGGATCTAAAAAGAGCAGCACTTGATCCGTACATTGCCATTAGGGATGCCTACTTCCAGTACCGGCAAAACAAAATCCGGGAGTAGACCGCTCAATTGTAGGGATGGAGGTTTCGTGTGGAAAAGAGAACCCGGGGCCTTGTTATCGTTCATACCGGGCACGGTAAAGGCAAGACCACGGCGGCCATGGGAATAGCCCTGCGGGCGGCGGGGCATGGGCTCAAAATCCTGATGATCCAGTTTATCAAGGGCTCATGGAAATACGGGGAACTGGAATCCATCAAGAAACTGGTGCCTTTTTTTCAAATCAAACCCATGGGAAAGGGCTTTATCCGTTTTGATAAAGACGGGGCCGGTCCAGAAGATATTCAGGCCGTCAAAGAGGCGTGGGAATATTTTAAACGGGAAATGACATCCGGATACTGCAATATCATCATCCTGGATGAGATCAATTACGCCATCGACTATCAACTCATTTCCATCAAAGAGGTCCTGGAAACCATCAAAAGCAAACCCGATGAATTGCACCTGATTTTGACAGGAAGAAACGCACATCCCGAACTCATCGAGGCGGCCGATCTGGTCACCGAGATGCGGGAGATCAAGCATCCCTTTCAGAAGGGGATCAAGGCCCAAAAGGGCATTGAATTC
>CAZXWJ010000186.1:0-8526 GCA_964644375.1 uncultured Desulfobacteraceae bacterium
TCGACCTCCTGACCATTGACGGCGCTCCTGGCGGCACGGGCATGAGCCCCTGGCGCATGATGGAGGAATGGGGTGTGCCCAGCATCTATCTTCATTCCGCGGCCATGCAATTTGCGGATTATTTGAAGAGCAAGGGCGAAACCCACGTCTGCGATTTTGCCTTTGCCGGCGGGTTCTCGACAGAGGATCACATTTTCAAGGCCATTGCCCTTGGCAACCAGAATGTCAAGGCCGTCTGCATGGGCCGGGCCATGATGATTCCCGGGTTTGTGGGTAAAAACATTGATAAATGGATGAACGACAGCGACCTGCCGAAAACGGTGGCCCAATACGGAACCACCCCAGAGGAGATCTTCGTATGCTATGAACGGGTCAAGGAAATCGTGGGAAAGGATGAGATGAAGAATATTCCGTTAGGGGCTGTGGGAATCTACAGTTTTTGCGACAAGCTGAAGGTAGGGTTTCAGCAACTCATGGCCGGGGCACGCTGTTTCAGGGTGCACGCCATTACGAAACGTGAACTCATGTCGCTCACAAAGGAATGCACCGATGTCACCGGCGTACCCTACGTGATGGACTGCTACCGCGACGAAGCAATGGAAATCCTGGATTCCAAGACATCCTTTTCCATTATTTAGTATATAGAAAATCTAATTCGTGAGCGTGCGGGTGAGGAATCACTGCGATCTTTGCCCGATTTCTAACCCGCACAGCCAATGAAACATCAACACATCCTGCCGGAATCCTGACTTAAAGGACTCTCTTTCTCCAAGAATTACTTGCCGCACACATAAAAAAATGTCATAAGGTTTTTGTCGTCTGAAGGCAAAGGATCTAAACCCATCTTTAATTCCCACCATGCAAAATAGGTCGTGGGATTTAAAATCTGAGAAGAAAACATTTCATTAGGCCTTGTCAGAACAAGGCTGAAAAAACCTTCACCAGGGCATGCTTACCCAATGAAAGCTACCGGAGAGAACTTCTTCGACCTCTCGTGCCGTATATTGGAATGGGCTAACAGAGAAATTCCACAGATGGAATTTCTGGAGGGCGTTCTAAAGGTCATTCTCAATTTTTCGGACTGCAATGCGGCCTTACTCTGGCTCGCGAACGGGAAAGAATGCCGTTGTGTGAGGGAAAAGAGGGGAAAGAGCACTTCCTGGAGTTTTAAAATCATCGATCTTCCCTCAAACCTTTGGGCGCAAAATTTAGAGAGCTTTCTCGCGCTGATCACGGAATCTGCCGACGGCACCCCATCGGCCTTCAAGACACCGACCGGTTCGATATGGATAAGCGATGTAGGTGCTTTCCTCATGAATTGCCCCGATTCCATTCAAGGGCTCCCGAGAGAGGATTATTTTGTTGGAAACGAATTCCGTTCGGTCGCATTCATCCCGATCGCCTTTGAAGGCGGGTTACCGGGGCTTCTGCAGATGGCCAGCAGGCGAAAGGCCGATTTCAGGAAGGCCGACGCAACGCAGTATGAGGGAGTCGGACAAATCATCGGGGTTTCCCTGAAAAACCGACAAATTCGTTCCGACCTGACGGAGCGACTCAAAGAGCTGACCTGTCTGTACAGCATCATGCAACTCTCCGACCAACCTGAAAGAACCCTTGACGAGATACTGGAGGGAGCCGTGGCCTTGCTGCCTCCGGCATGGCAGTTTCCGGATATCGCGTCTGCCCGTATCATCTTTGACGAAAGGCCTTTTTCGCTTCCCGGTTTTCAAAAGAGCGGGTATAGACAGGCTGCAGATCTTGTCGTCAAGGGAAAGAGACGGGGGTCTATTGAGGTCGTCTACACCGAAGACAAACCGAATCTCGATGGGAACCCTTTTCTCAAAGAAGAGCGAAAATTGATAGAGAACATCGGCCGGCAGCTATCCTTTATTATCGAGAGACGACTCTACAAAGAGGAAAAAACCAAGCTCCTGGATCAAATCAGACATGCTGATCGTCTGGCGATCATCGGACAGCTTTCCGCGGCGGTAGCTCATGAGCTCAACGAACCCCTCTCCCATATCCTGGGATTTGCACAGCTTGCCCTGAAATCAGAAGGCATCCCGGAACAGCCCCGCCAGGATATTGAAAAAATATTGGATGCTTCCTTGCACGCACGAGAGATCATAAAAAAACTGCTGGCCTATGCCCGGCAGGACCCGCCGAAAAAACCCATTGTGAACCTGAATCGAGTACTGAAAGAGACAATCTATTTTTTTGAGTCCCGATGTGCCAAGGAAGGCATCGAGCTCAAACTTGAATTGGCTTCGAATCTTCCGGATATCAGGGCAAACGCAGGCCAGCTCATGCAGGTCACGACCAATCTGGTTGTCAATGCCATGCAGGCCATGCCCGGGGGCGGAACACTCCGTCTTGGAACCTCGAGGCTCAAAGACCATGTCTTGCTAAGCATAGAAGACACGGGCATCGGGATGAGCCGAGCGACAAAGGAAAAAATATTCACGCCCTTTTTCACCAACAAACGCCCGGGGTTGGGAACCGGATTGGGATTGCCGGTGGTCCATGAAATCGTCATCGCCCATGGGGGTTTCATCAAGGTGAACAGCAGGCCGGGCAAGGGCACTCGTTTTGACATCCGACTCCCGGTGAAGGGACCGAAAGGAATAGAGAAAGATGGAAAATGAAACACCATCCATTGAAAAAGAATGGATTCTCGTGGTCGACGACGCGCCGGGAACAGTTGAAGTCATCGGTCGAAATTTGACCAACAGGGGCTATGGTGTCTACACGGCCACCAATGTGGCGGACGCCATCGGAATCCTGGACTCCCAGAGGGTGAATCTCGTGGTTACCGACTACAAAATGCCCGTTGCCGACGGTTTCGACCTGTTGAGGCATGTACGTGAGAACTTCAAGGATGTCGATGTGGTAATGATCACGGGATTTCCAAGCCTCGAGGGGGCTATTCGGGCCGTGAAAAGGGGCGCGGAGGAATATCTGGCCAAACCCTTCACCGATGAGGAGCTCTTTAGCGCCGTCAGCCATGCGCTCGACAAATCCCGCAAACGAAAAATGGCCTCAATCCTGCAGATCCCGACCAACCGTTACGGGCTCATCGGTGAATCCAAGGCCCTGCATACGGTCTTAAAGGCCATTGCCAAGGCCGCCCGAACCGCTGCCACCATTCTCCTGTGTGGTGAAAGCGGCACTGGAAAGGAGATCGTTGCCCGGGCCATTCACTACAACAGCAAAAGGGGGGCGGCCCCCTTCGTACCCATCAACTGTGGGGCGATTCCGGAGAACCTCCTCGAGAGCGAACTCTTTGGATATGTCAAGGGCGCTTTTACCGATGCTTCGGAAACACGGGCGGGATTCTTTCAGACCGCGGACAAGGGCACCATTTTCCTGGACGAAATCAGCGAGGCGAGCCTCGCCATGCAGATCAAACTGCTTCGGGTGCTGCAGGACAAGGAAATCCTCATGCTGGGATCCAACCGTTCGACAAAGGTGGACGTAAGGATCATGACCGCAACCAACAAGGACCTGGAAGACTTGGTGAAAAAGGGACGTTTCAGGGAAGATCTCTTCTACCGCCTGAATGTTGTGACGATCACAATTCCCCCATTGAGAGAGAGAGAAAACGACATCATCCTTCTTGTCCGCCACTTCATCAATAAATTCTCCAAGGAATTCGAAAAATCAACGCTTGATATATCCGACGAGGCCCTTGAAATCCTGGTCGACTATCACTGGCCCGGGAATGTCAGAGAGGTCGAGAACATTATCCAGCGACTTGTGGTTATGGCTGAGACGGAAGTCATAGAAGTGTCCGACCTTCCCTCCCTCATGCGCTTTTCCGCCCGTAAAGCGCCACATGTAGACCGAACCCTGGCCGAGGTGGAGGCCGAACACATCCGGAGAGTTCTGGCAAGCACCGACGGCAACAAAACAAAGGCCGCACGAATTCTCGGCATTGACCGCAAGACCCTGAGAGAAAAACTCAACAAAATCTCTTGATGCCCCTGATTGGGGAAATTCCTCCCACCGATACGAAACTCCCCGGCCCGACGCTTCTTACCGGCCGGTCTTCGATCACTGGACCGATCTTCAAGAAAAACCGTATCTTACCAAAAAATAATTTTATTTCAGTTATTTACCCTCCATAACACGCGCATGCACGCCCCACAAAAGGGTTCCTCGCCGTCCCATCAAGACCTGGCATGGGAGTTGCTGTTAACCATAGAGCAAGGCGTTGCAAGTCCCCCGGCGACCCTTTCCCGAACGATCGTCATCGGGGCGCAAGAGAAGGGACATGAGGCCCTTTCTCTCTGAGCACTATGACATTTCAAACAGACAGGAGGAGAGATCGATGCACGAAACCATGCCCTATCGGGATCTCTGCGAAACCTGCAGACACCTTTCATATTGCAAGTATCCAAAAAAAAAGGGACGTCCGATTCATTACTGCAGTGAACACGAGGCCTGGGAAGACTATGACGTTCATGTTTCCCTCGCCCTGCTGAAAACGAAAGACACAGATCCGAATCCGAACCCCATGGCCTCGTTCGAGGAAAAAGAAGATAAAAGGCCCAGGGGTCTGTGCGTCAATTGTGAAAACCGGGAAACCTGCACCTTTCCCAAACCCGCGGGAGGGGTATGGCACTGCGAAGAATATAAATAAACACCCCATTTTTTTACTTTAACTGCGGAAAGGAGTCTATCCGTTATGATGGAGGCCACGAAAATGCCCCAAAAGGAACTGCAGCAGGCTTTGACGTCACGCGATGCGTCCCTGTATAGACAGATTGAAAGGTCGCTCGGTGTCTCTCTTTTCAAGGCCTCGGAAAACCTTGACTGGCTTTACGCCAACATGCACCCCTATTTCTTTATCACCATGAAGGAGGAGATCGAGGCCATCGTCAATCTGGCGGTTTCCCTGCAGCATGTCGCAGTGCAGCGAAAAATTACCCTGACCGATCAGGGAAACAAGCTCATTGTCGCCCGTCTCGACATTCCCGGATCCATCTATGACACCCTCAAGACGCTTCAGGAGAGGGAGATTTCCTATGCCGAAATGGGCCATTCATACTGTCCCTTACCCGGAAGCGACCGTGAACTGGAGTTGCAAAAATTCGAATTTGAACGCAAAGGCCATGCCGAAATCGTCAACGCGGGTCAGGTCAAAATTCCCAGGGATACCCGAAAAGCCGTATTTGACAAAATGAAAAGTCGTTACACGGCATTCGACTTCAAGGAATTCGACAGGGTATTGAATCTCCTTTGGATCAACAACAAAAACTATGTCCGCATTTCTCCCCCCGAAAGGGTCGCCCGTATCCTTTGGCTCTATCAACAGGCGAGGAGGCACGACGGCCTCTACCTTGATGTGGAAAAAGCCGCGCATGATCCCATCTACAAGGAGTCTCGTCTCCTTTTCTCCGTCGGGAATCCCCCCCAGAAGGGGTTTATGACTCAGATCAGTGAGGTATTTCAACGGCTTGATATCGGAGTGAGGCGTTCCTACTGTCTCCAGATCAGCACCGGTGTTCACCCTTATTTCCTGGGAACATTCTATGTGACGGCCAGAGAAGGTGCGCTCATCGAAAAGGGTTCGGACCTCTATACGAAACTCCAGACGGAACTCTACAACACCCAGATCCTTTCAACCTCCAGGAGCACCTACAGCAATTTTGTAACCAATCGAATCATGACCGGCGAAGAGGCCTCGCTGACCAACGCACTGATCGCCTTCTGCCACACCAGCCTGGCCCATACTCAGCCCGACCGGTTTGATCTCGAGACGGTCAAGAGCGCCTTTCAGTCCGACCCCGACATGACGCTGAAAATTATCAACCTCTTTAAATTAAAATTTGATCCGAGTCTGCAAGATCAAAAAAAGCCATGGAATCCGGCCCTCGCGGAAACCTTAAAAGAATTGAAGGAATACAACACGGGACAGAAATATCTGGACAAACTCCGCAGGACCGTCTTCATGACCTGTATCACCTTTATCCGCCGTACCCTGAAAACCAATTTTTTTGTACCCGAAAAGCACGCCCTGGCCTTTCGGCTGGACCCGGCCTACCTGACAGAACTTGGCCCTGATTTCACCAAGGATCTCCCCAGCGGCACCCCCTTCAGGATCACCTTTTTTTTCGGCCGTTACGGTCTGGGCTATCATATCGGTTTTTCTGATATCGCCAGGGGCGGGTTTAGGACCATCATCTCCAGGAGCAAAGACGAGTACATCACCAACACCAACACCCTTTTCCGGGAAGCCTTTGTCCTGGCCCACACCCAGCATCTCAAGAACAAGGACATCTACGAGGGCGGATCGAAGATGGTGGCCGTCCTGGATGCCGTCAAGCTCGATTCGACCGATGACGTCACCCAACACCTCTACAAGATCCAATACGGCTTCATCAATGCCTTCTTCGATATCTTTGTGACGGAAAAGGGCAAGGCCGTCAACCCCCGTGTTGTGGACTATTACGGGGAGGATGAGCCCATCGAACTGGGGCCGGACGAAAACATGCACGATGCCATGATCGAGTGGATCGCCCGACAGGCCGTAAGACGCGGATTTCTTCTGGGTATCGGCATCATGTCCAGCAAACGAATCGGCATCAACCACAAGGAATACGGTGTCACATCCAGGGGCGTTGTAAAATCGGCAGAAATCGCCATGAAAGAAATCGGCACCGACATCTACACGGTTTCCTTTACCGTCAAATTCACGGGGGGACCGAACGGAGATGTGGCGGGAAACGCCATGAGGCTTCTGCTGGCTCGCTGCCCGAAGGCGAAGATCGTAAGCATTGTGGACGGGACTGCGGGCATGTACGATCCCGAGGGGGCGGACAGAGATGAACTGGCTCGGCTGGTCCTCTCCCATGACCTTGATCATTTCAAGCCGGAAGTGCTCCACCCGGGGGGCTTTATCCTGTTCCGGAACATCCGGCGACAAGAGGGGCTCAGGACCCTTTATCGAAAGGTTGCCCGCAATGCCTCCGATCTCGAAGAATCCTGGATCACACTGGATGAGTTTCAACGGGAGGTGGAGGCCTTGACCTTCTCGGTCGCCAGCGATCTTTTCCTGCCCTGTGGAGGTCGCCCGGAGACCATTGACGCCGGCACCTGGGAAGGACTCTTCAAGCCGGACGGGACCCCCAGGGTTCGGGTCATCACCGAAGGCGCCAATTCCTTCATCACACCTGAGGCGCGACTGGGAATTCAAAGGCGCGGGGTCATCCTTCTCCGGGATGCATCGGCAAACAAATGCGGCGTGATCTCTTCTTCATACGAAATTATCGCCAACCTCCTCATGACGGAAAAAGAGTTTCTCGCCCACAAGGAGGATTACGTCAATGACGTCCTCGCGATCCTGGAAACAAGGGCCGAAGAGGAGGCGAATCTGATCTTTAAAAGATATCGAGAAAGGAAAGGCAAAGAGCTCTATACGGACATCAGCCGTGACATCAGCATGGAGATCAACGACCATTACGCCAGGCTGTTCGCATTCTTCCAGGCACATCCCGACCTGGCGGAACAAAGCCCTTTCGAGCGGGTGATTCTCAGTCACATGCCGGCATTTGTCAGAGAAAGCCAGAAATACAGAAAACGGGTCAGGGAAATCCCGGCCAAAATCAAATATGCTATTCTGGCCAGTGAAATTGCCTCCCATATCGTCTATCACGGTGGTTGGGAAATGGACTTCGAAGACAGACTCAAGGGCTACCTGAGGGAGCAATTTGTGCAAGGTCAGGTAAAGAGGTAGGAAGCGGTTCGGAGGCCCATGCGCTGAACCAGACAGCGCTGAAATTGCGTTACAGCGAACGGAGGTTCAGAGGCTTGCTTCAGAAGTTCAAAGGCGGGTAAACCTCGGGCGGGTTCAAGGTTGAAATAAACACAGCCTCGACTAACAGATCTTCATCCAGAGCAACTTGGCCGTGCTCTTTCCGGGATTTCTCCACTGCGTGGGCAGATCGGATGTCAGATAAACGACGTCGCCAGGGCCGATATGATGCACGCCCCCCCGGAGTTTGAACTCCAGTTCTCCGGAAAGCAGATACCCGATCTCTTCCCCTTTGTGGATAAAAAAATGGGTGGGGAGTTCTGCGTTCGGGTGAATTTCAATAAAATAGGGTTCAGACTTCACCTCGAAATCCACGGGCGTCAGTCGTTTGCCTGTGATGCTCCCTTCGGACAGGCCCGGAAAGCGCACCTTGATGGCACCCGAAGAGGGGAAAACAATCCCATGCCCCACGTCCACGGATTCCTGAAAGAATGAACTCACATCCACCAGCAGGACCTCCGCCATTTTAAGGAGGGCCGGAAGAGAGGGATAGATGAGGTTGCTCTCGATCTGGGAGATGCTGCTCGGTGTCACCCCGACCTGCCTTGCCAATTCCGTCTGAGAGAGCCCCCGTTTGGTGCGAAGTTCTTTGAGGCGCATACCGAGGTCCAGTCCGCTTCTGGTTCCTTTTTCGTTCTCGAAACTGACGGTCAGATCTTTGCTCCAGTAGAGATAGGGGGTATTGATCACATCCAGATTGCGCCCTTCCG
>CAZXWJ010000187.1:0-5000 GCA_964644375.1 uncultured Desulfobacteraceae bacterium
GGGCGATGTTGGTGATGTTCGAGCCGTAGGCGTTCCCCAGCGCGATGCCCGGGTTACCCTGGGATGCGGCCAGGGCCGAAACCACCATCTCCGGCGCGGAGGTGCCGAACCCGACAATCACCATGCCGATCAGCAGCGGCGGCATGCCGAAATGGCGTGCGGTGGAGGCCGAGCCCTCCACAAAACGGTCGGCGCTCCAGACGAGAAGCGCCAAGCCAAAAATTACAGCGATGAAGGCCAGTGCCATACAGAACAAGAACTCCTTGAAAGCCGCCAAAGGTGCCAACTACGGACAGCACAATACGCCGAAAATTTGCTGCGCTTCACTTCCATCACATGAACAACCGATAAGCGTATGCATTACCTGGTAGAGACGGGACATTTGCAATTGTCCGAGCCAATCGCTGTGAATAGCGAATTGTCACCGGAACAGGATCATAAAGCGCGTCGTTATTCCAATCCATCTTCGTTAGAGCTAATGCCTCGTGCGCAGTCAGCTCCAAAGGCCCAATCCCCGCGTATCGAGTAAGACTGATCGGGCGAGGAATACTCTTTCCTCCTTGATAATAGTCTCCTCTCGACGAGGCACGCGGAGCATTTCCAGCTACCCACACCAATGCAGATACGCCGGAGTGTTGCAGCATAGTACCACGTGGTACTGGATAGCCATCAGGCTCACTTGGCCGATCTTTGTCCCGACTTTGTTTTAACCAGACTCCACGCCAACCAGGATTACTGGTTATCTCAACACACTCCACTTCAGGAACAGCGGATAACGCATCGAGAGCCCCCTCCAATTCCTCTGCTTTGAATGACGTGGTTTTGTGCACAACCAGTCGGCGTGGTAAAAATCCTCCATTCCGGCTTTGATAAAGGCTTAGGCTGCGGGCTAAAACCGCTCGCATATCGCTACGACTGAGGAAGGGATTACGCCGCGCACCATCAACATCTTTCACGGGATCACGAGCTTCGAATGCGACAAACTGCATGCCCCCACCATCCGCATCGAAAACCTGAGAACAGCAGGTCACATAATGTGCATCCTTAGGATTACCTCTCAGAGCATAGGCCAACCCGATGTAAGCGGTGTTATTCGGTACCCCGGGCAGCGGTGCAAGTTTCCAAGGAATGCCACCCGCTTTAACATACAGCGCGATCGACAAGCGCCAAGCCAATGATGCTTTGGAGCTGAATGAGAATACACGGTCGTTGATTACCTGGGTAGGAATGCCGTGTGACGCCCCAAGTGCCTTGAGTGCATCATGAGCATCAAAACCTGGCGCACGAAAAGCAGATTGCCAAGAATCGGGCAGGTAAACCATCAGCACATCAAACTGATCACGGACCAATGACAGACGCCCCATGCCATCTTTCATGGCGTGGAGCAATCTAACATGCGGAGGACCATCTGAACTCAAATCATCTGCCCATCTGATATGTGCTTCAGCCTGCGCTGCGACCAGAGGGACAGCAAATATCTTTTCAAAACCACGGAACGTTGGAACATATTCTTTGCGATCACTTGGTGTATGAGCGGATCGCAGAGTGTTGACCAAACTACGCAGATTAGCCCATGCCCCGGAAGGTGCCATCGTTGCGATGCGAAGCGAGGCTGTGTAGTTTTGAAAAGTCAGGCTACTGTAAGCTCCATACTGATCAAGCCCTCGCAATGGGTTTACATCAAGAGAGGTATCGTCCGGATTAAACGTCAAAAGAGGCTCTTCCAACAAACAAAAAGGAGGCATTTTTGAAGCTGTGTATTCTGCTCTCATCTTCCCCCCCGCAGGAAGTAGTCATGCTCATGGCTTGGGCGACTCCATGCTGTTATCGGGGACAACTGAAACATAGCATCCATCCCAGCCCCTTCAGGCAAGCCAAACGTATGAATAGTACCATCATTTCCTCCGGCAAGGATTTTCGCCCACGCTGACAACATTTGTGACCATACGCGATTGTAACGTCTTGCCCAGCGTTCACGCTGCCAATCTACTACGGGATTGGTCTGCCGAAAATATGTTGTCACATTTTCAAGCGATCCTTCATCTATATTCTCTGGGTCGTTATTAAAACGTGGCAACTCGACATCCGTAAACGGCTCGAAAACACACCACCAAGAACCCATCGCTTGGTCCAGACGAAGTCGTATTCCTTCGCTGAATGGATAATCGTACGTTGGAACTTTTCCGTACAAGGCGGCTGAATAAGCATTTTTCAGACTAGAAAGATGCCTACTACGCCAAGAAATCCTTTCTTTGTTATCTGTCGGCAATTCGCCTGCAATAATGACTGAATGACCATTTCTTCGCAAACGAGGGAGAAGAGGTTTATTTCGGCATACAGCCTTAGTCAGTGCATCGTAGATCAGGCCACATGCCCAGCTATCCTTGTCAGGATGAAGTTCAACAGTACCCATTATTTGGGCATCCAATATTGAGAAAGCGCGAAGCAAATCAGTATCTGATCCGAATGCGGCTATATCTCGTCCATTGCTTGCTACTAAAGCCCTCTTCACGCCAGCTTCCTGAAGCAACTCCCGTGCACGAACTGTTGTGATACCTTCCTTGACGGAAATACGACGTGCCTTCGTTGGCATCGAAAGTATCGGCACTGCAGAACATTGCAAAATCGGGAACTTACGCTTCTCGTGTACCGCAAATGGAGTACTGACAAGAATCTGTTTCGGTTTATACTCTTGAACGTGTTGCCGTAATATAGGAGGAAAATCAATCCCATCAGCAAGATCACCAGCCAGTTCATCAAATGTAGACGATTCGACGATAGAAGCCGAAATGCCAGCCTTATTTGACTTCTCAAGAAATTCGGTCACGGAGGGAAGAATGGATTTAGATGATCGAGTCACCCAAAATATACCGGACGGGAATGAGTTATTTTTTGATAATGCGTCCGTCAACGCTTCCATCACTGAAGAATCACGACCACTGTAACCAACAACGACCAAACCAAATCGTGTGCACGTGGTGGTCAAAACTTGTCGAAGCTTGGAATCTTGCTCCTTAAGTTCTTTTGTCGTGTTCTTCAATTCAACAGACTGGAAATCTCCATGCAATTTGGCTAGAAATGGCCAACTAGATTCACGCAAACAGCGCTCAACTCGATCAGCATTGTCGATTGCGGCCACTGTCATAACAGCACGCTTATCAGGTGGCATTAGCTGATCTGTTATCGTCGTAGCGGTCTCTATCAAATTGTCAAAATTTGTAGTGAATACGCAAGGGACAAGGCGGGTAGTCAATAGTGAGCCAATGACACGATGGGAAAACGAGGGGGTTCCTTTTCTAATTGCCTCTTCTATGTATTTTCGGCGATCCTCTGGTGCAGGAAAAACGGCTTCAAATGCCGCTGCATATTCAGTCGGATCGTCAGCTGGCGGAAGAACAGCGCGATTTCTAAAAAATAGATTCATCCTTTCAATCCAGAGTGGATCGTTGGTGTCCACTTCCCTGCGGCCAATACCGGACAACTGACAAAATAATCGCTTTTTGAAGTCTTGGATCATTGCATAGCCAGTAGGAATACCTGCGGAGGCGGACGCACCGGCACCTAGAAGCCAGGCAAACTGCTGTGGCTTAAGGCAGAACATATTTGCGAACTCCGGTCCGGTTAATGTCCTTATCATTCGCTGTTCTCAATCCTATTTTTTATGCATGAGCCTTTGAAACTTACTGTGTGCACCTATGATTGCTCTATTGTTTCTCAAAAACCTCGATCAAATTACCATCCGGGTCGAGACATCTGAAAAACCGGCGCGATGATTGTCCCCAGTTTTCAAGTTTGGTCACAATCTGGATATTGTTTTCCATAACCATCTTGAATCTGTTCGGAATGTCCTCCACTTCAATGTAGATAAGAGACCGGAACCCGCCTCCAGGGAAGTTCATGGCGTAAGATGCGGGGGCGAGGACCAGCCCTTGGTGGAAGACAACCACGTCCTGCGATTCCTTCTTGATGCTGAGCCCTAACAGACCCTTATAGAAGTGGACCGACTTTTCCATGGAATACACCGGCAGTTTCGGACCGAAACTCAATCGCTCCGGCATGGACTGGGGTTGCCGCTGATCTTCTGGGGGCTTCCCGGTAGATGAAGCGATGGTGGTTTGCCGCTGAGCGGGTTGGCCTCCGAAGTTACCCTTGGAGATCTTGTTGATATAGATTGTCTGGCCGTCTTCCGAGGTGAGTTTCAGGAATTCAACCTTGTATTTCCCGCTGCGACCGACTTGGTCCTTGCCGCGATTGATCTTCGCCTTGCGGCGGTCGGGGAGTCTGGTTTCTTGCGTATCATGAGCACCAGCCACGTTGTCGATCCAGTTCTTGAGGGAAGCTCTCCTGACCGGCTCAATGCTGCCATTGTCATCTACTTGATTGCCCGCCAAGCGCGACGCGCATTTCTCGATATAGGTGGCGTCCTGGATGCCTTGATTTACCGGAGACAACCAGTCTGAACCATTGATGCAGCCGAGCAAGCCGCCGGTCATCGAGGCTATTGTGTCGGTGTCCGAACCGATGGCGAAGGCGGCCTTTACTACGCCGTTGATCGGGTCGGCGGCGTGGCGCGACGCGAGATAAACCGCCGCGATAGCCGCCACGGTACCGGCACCGCTTATCTTGCTGTTGAAGCACTGAAGTTTTTTCAGCACATCATCGTCGAAACTCAACGCTCCCTTCGCGAATTCCGCTCGGCAGACCACAAGATATTCCAGGACCTCAGCCTTTGCCGATTCCCATAGCTTCGCGTAGCCTTGAAGGTTTCTTTCGGCCTGGATCTTCCATTCGGGCTGGATGGCAAGGGGGGCTGGAAGAACGGACCAGACATCCGCGTTTTTGATCAAATCTTCCACCAATTCGCCATACGCCAGTTTCGAATCCTTGCGGAAAGCCGCCCACAGTGCGAAACCGTAGGCCAAAGCGCCCAAAAGCGCCCGGGGGTGTCCGTGGGTCGTGACACCGTCAAGGAATATGTTGGCGGCGATCTCAGGATACTC
>CAZXWJ010000188.1:0-8505 GCA_964644375.1 uncultured Desulfobacteraceae bacterium
CCACGCGGTTGTCCAGAAAGAAGTCTGTGAGCACGATCACCGGGGTCTGGTATTTCTCGGCAAGCTGAAAGCTCTTGACGGTGTAATGGTAGCACTCCGTCACGTTGGTCGGGGCGATGACGATGCGGGGCGCATCACCGGGTCCTCCGAATACGGCGGCATGCAGATCCGACTGCTCGGTCTTGGTCGGAAGTCCCGTGGCAGGTCCCCCCCGCTGGGCGTCGACAATGACCGCAGGAATTTCAGCCATAATGCCGTGTGTGATGAGTTCCGTCATGAGGGCGAAACCGGGACCCGAGGTGGCGGTCATGGCCCTTTGTCCCGCATAAAAACTTCCAAGAACGGCTCCGATGGATGAGATTTCGTCCTCCATCTGTGTCATTTTCCCACCCCGTTCGGGAAGGGCCCTGGCCAGAATTTCCATGATGGGTGTGGCCGGGGTGATCGGATACCCGAAATAAAGTTTGAGGCCTGCATCCAGGGCACCGTTGGCGATGGCCATGTTCCCGGAGAGGAGGACCTTTTCCGGAGCCCCGATCTCCCGGGGAAGTACAGAAATGTCGCGCGTCTTGCCTTCGAAGGTCTCCAGGGCATACTGGTAACCGGCATCAAAGCTTTTGAGATTGCTTTGAAGGACTTTTTCGCCCTTGGGAGAGAATTTTTTTTCGATCACCTCCCGGAAAACCTCCGGGGGCAGGCCCAAAAGGGCGGCAAGTCCCCCGAGGGCCGTAAGATTTTTCCCCCGCGTCGTTCCGGCCGCTTCGGCGGCGAGATCCGCAAGGGGTATCCCATAGAGGTTCACACCCGGCTCAACATGGGCCGCAATGGAATAATCCTCCGGGACATAGGCGGGGGGGCGGTTGTCAAAGATCACCATGGCATTTTTCGTCAGAAATGGGACCCGGTCGCGGGACTGGGCGTCATCCAGGGAGATGAGCACATCGGTTCTGTCGGTGAGGGCCGGCATTTCCCTGTCCCCGATCCGGGAAAGGGTAATGCATCGGCCGAAACCCCTGATCTCCGCGGGGTAGGAATCAAAGGCGAGCACTGAAAAACCGGCCCTTGACATGGCGGCGTTGAGCAGCCCGCCAGCGGCAATGGTCCCGTCTCCGGACATTCCGCAAATCTCTATGGACATATCCACGCTGGGCATATCAGAACTCCATCCACCAGGAGGTATTGACTTTTATTCCCCGGGCATCGAAGATGCTTTCCGGGGCGATCTCAGTCTTGTAGCGGCCGCCCAAGAGGTTCAGCGCGGCCATCCTTCCAAGGGCCAGGGCGTTGTCATGCCCGATTGAAACCCAGTAATCCCGTATGTCCGGATGATAAATCTGGGCGCAGTCTCCGGTGGCATAGATCCCGTCAAACCCTGTGCCGAGGGTCTCATCCACCAGAATGCCCCGGTCTATTGCAAGACCGCTTCGGGCAAGAAACCCTATGTCCGGGACGAGGCCGAAAAAGGCCCCGATCAGTCCGACCCGGATTTCCCTCTCGTCGACCAGCACGCGGATCGTATCGTCCTTTTCAAGTTTTATGTCTTCCAGGTTGCGGTGTTCAAAAACCTCGACACCTTTCTCCCTGAGCCGCCGAGAAACATCTGAAAAAAGGGCCTCGTTGCAGCGAAGGGGCCAGAAGGCGTCCTCGTTCAGGATGAAGTAGACTTTTTTGTCCAGTTCGAGCAGGGTCCTGGTCATGGAAAGGGACGTGAGGTCCCCTCCGATCATGAGAACCGAATCCGACCGTTGGAGTTTCTCGACCCAGATCTGAGCATCCTCCAGGGTCTTGAGGGTGAGCATGAGGCCTTTGAAAGCCCACAAAGGCTCGGGGATCCAGGGTCTTCCTCCCACGGCGATAATAAGTCCGTCAAAGGAAATGATCTCCTTGTGATCCAGGGTAAGCGCTCTTTTTTCCGGATCGAGATCAACCACCTCCTGGCCGCATCTGAGCTTAATGCCGGCCTCCTTGTAAGATTCGATGGGGCACTGATAAAAATCCGGTTCTTCCATCCTGCCGGCAATGAGGCGGGGGAGGAGGTGCGGCCTGTAAGCACTGACCCGGTCCCTGCTGATCAAGGTGATTCGGGCCTCCGGGGCCTCCTTCCTGAGGGTGCGTGCGGCCTGGTTTCCTGCCGGCCCGTTGCCGGTGATGACGAAATGTTCATGAGCCATGGGGTACCCCCTAAATACATCGCCTAATATGAGTCCGTCCAGAAAGGCATGATTTGTGGGTGGAGCGTTCAGTTATCAGCATTCAGCTCTCAGCTCAAAGCTTTTTTCTTCATGGTTTTCGCAGACCGGTGACCGCTGATGGCTGTTAGCGCTCATCCGGGAATGACCATTTCCGGATGAGCAAAAATTTGCTTATCACGCCTTGATGGTGATCAGAAAATTTCCTCTTCGTTCTCCGAACCTATCCTCTCCGTAAGTTCCACCCGGGTTACGGAGATGCAGTCCACCGGGCAGACACGCAAGCACTCACCACACCGGATACACCTGGAATTATCGATCACGATGGCGTTGACATCTCTCCAGCTTGAGGTCTCTTTAAAACCGATAATGGCCCCGATGTCGTTTGTTGTGATCTCCTTTACGAGCTTGATGCAATCCCGCGGGGCCACATCGATGCAATAGCGGCAGTAAATGCAGCGGCTCATGTCGATTTCATAGTGCAGGTAGCAGAGGTAGCAGCGTTTGGATTCCTCCATGGCCGACGTTCGGGTCATGCCTGTTTCGACTTCCCGTTCTGGGTTTGTGATGCGTTCTTCCACGGGCCGGATGGTGGGTGTTTCCTGTCTGGGAATGTAGTCCCAGGCCCTTTGCCGGTCAGTGATTTTTGCGTCTTCCATTCGCACGACTTTTTTGCGGAATGTCCGGCCGGTCAGGTCCCCGGCGATTTTTTCGGCGGCCTTTCGTCCCAGGGATACGGCCTCGATCACCGTCGAGGGGCCGGTGAGATGGTCGCCGGCCACATAAAGCCTGTCGACCGATGTGCGGAAGGAATCCCTGTCGGCGATCAGCCGTCCACGCTGATCCCTTTCACCGGCCCCCTCGATGGGGTCCGGTGCCTGTCCCGTGGCCACGATGACGGTGTCTGCGTTCATGACAAATTCGCTGCCTTCGATCGGCGTGATCGCTTTCTTCCCGTCAGGGCCGGGATCCCCGGGCCGGGTTCGGACGAATTCCACACCCTCCACCGTTCGGTCTCCCAGGATGCGCCGCGAGAGCATGAGAGAATGGATCTTGATCCCTTCGACCTTTGTTTCAAGTACTTCGTCGCGGGTAACCGTGAGGTCTTCTTCCGTTCGGCGAAGACAAATGGCCGCTTCGTCTGCTCCGAGACGCAGGGCGGACCGGGCGCAGTCAAAGGCGGTAAATCCCGCGCCGATGACGAGGACCTTTCCGCCCAGGTCCGGGGCACGATCGGCGCAGACATCCATCATGAATTCGAGTCCTGAAAAGACACCCGGCCGTTCCTCTCCTTCGATATTCAGGCGATTGGAACGGTAGCACCCGGCCACCGCAAGGACCGCATCGTGATCAGAGAGTACTTCCCGGATCGTGAGATCCCTGCCGATTCTGACGCCGGTCTTGAGCCCGATGCCCAGGCCGAGAATCCTGTCGATTTCCGCATCAAGGATATGACGGGGGAGTCTGAATTCCGGGATGCCGTATCGGAGCATGCCCCCGGGCTTGTCCAGGGCATCGTACAGGGTGACGGTAAATCCCAGGGTGCCCAGGTCGTGGGCGGCTGCAAGACCCGAAGGGCCTGACCCGATGATGCCCACGCTTTTACCCTGTGACGGGAACAGAGGTTCGAGTGGGACAATCGCCTCGTTCCTGAAATCGGCGGCCGCGCGTTTGATGTGGCAGATGTTGACAGATCGGCCCAGTTCGGGTTCCCCGTGCCGGCATTTTTTTTCGCAGGGGCGCGAGCAGATGCGACCCAGGACGCCTGGAAGAATATTGGCCAGTCGATTGGTTTCGTAGGAGCGGTCGTGGCGATCTTCAAATACCTGTCGAATATAGGAGGGAATATTGGTGAGCGCCGGGCAGGCCCCCTGGCAGGGGACATTGATGTCCATGTAAAAAAAATCTTCGGGCTGGGTGGAGTAAACGACGTGGTTGCTCATGTTTCCCACCTCATGGTGTTTCGTGGAAGCTTTTTAAAAACAAGTTTTCATGGTAAGTGAGTGGTTTTTTATCGGCGTGACTTTCCAAACGCCTTTTCGATCTCCCTCTTGATGGCGTTGATGGATTTTGTCACCGGGATTTCCTTGGGGCAGACCCGGGTGCACTCAAAATGGTTTTCGCACCCCCAGGCGCCGTCCGGAGTATCCACCTGTTTGAGCCTTGCGAGGGTATCTTCATCACGGGAATCGAAGATGTACCGGAAGGCCCGGACCAGGGGTGCCGGTCCGAGATATTTTTTATTCTCAAAGGTGATCGGGCAGGAGGCCGTGCAGCAGGCGCAGAGGATACATCGAATGGCCTCCTTCAGTTTACGGCTGTTCTCCTGGCCCTGTATCCGCTCCTTTTCAGGGGGCGGCTCGGAAGTCATCAGATAGGGGCGAATGAGTTCGACCCGCTTGAAGAAGGGGTCCAGGTCCACGATCAGATCCTTGAGCACCTTGAAGGAGGGAAGGGGCTCCAGGACGATTTCACCCGCCCCGTAATCCTTGACCAGTTTTTGACAGGCCAGGGCGCATCGGTCGTTGATCTTCATGGCATCGGAACCGCAAACCCCGTGCCCGCAAGACATCCTGTAACCCAGGGTGCCGTCCTGCTCCCATCGAATTCGATTGAGACAATCGAGGATTCTTTCATGGGGTTCTGCCGTGACCTGATAGGTCCGAAAGTGGGGGCCGGTTTCCGTCTCGGGATTAAAACGAAGAATCCTGATTTGCAGTTCCATCTCAATACACCCTCGGTTTGGGTTCGAAGCGTGTAATGGTAACCGGTTTATAGAATAGGCGGGGGCCGTTTTCGGTCTTCAGGGCCAGGGTATGCTTCAACCAGTTTGCATCGTCCCTCTCCGGAAAATCTTCCCGAAAGTGGGCACCCCGGCTCTCCTCCCTTGCTGTCGCGGATACCAGGATCACCTCCGCCAGGTTGAGCAGAGATTCCAGTTCCAGGGCCTCGAGGAGATCCGTATTGAATTGGAGCCCGTGATAGTCGAGGACGACGTCTCGGTGGCGCTCCTTGAGCCCTCTGATCGTCTCCAGGGCCTTGATCAGGTCTTCACGCCGGCGAAAGATCGAGCAGGATGCCGTCATGGACTGTTGCATCTCGGATCGTACAGCCGAGGATCTTTCTCCTTTGACTTTTTCTTTGAGAAGACGGATCTTTTCCCGAATCCTTGCGTCGGGTTTTTTCGGAAGCTGGGACAGGGTAAGGGTCTCGAGGTCCCGGACCATCTGCAGGCCGGCCCTCCGGCCGAAGACCACCAGGTCGAGCAGGGAGTTGCAGCCCAGTCGGTTGGCGCCGTGGACCGATACGCAGGCGCATTCCCCTGCGGCATAAAGGCCCTTTACCGCCTGGTGGTTTTGATCGAGAACCTGCCCGTCCGAATTGGTCGGGATTCCACCCATCATGTAGTGGCAGGTAGGTTGAACCGGGATGAGGTCCGTGTTCGGTTCGAGGCCGAGATAGTTCCGAACAAAAGATGAAATATCGGAGAGCTTCTCTGCAAGGCGCTCTTTTCCGAGATGTGTCAGGTCCAGGTGCACGAAATCCCTGCCGTCGATCCCTCTGCCCGCCCGCACCTCTTCGGCAATGGCCCGGGAGACCATGTCCCGAGGGGCGAGATCCTTGAGAGAGGGGGCGTATTCCTCCATGAACCGTACCCCTTCTCCATTGCGAAGGATGCCGCCTTCGCCCCGGGCCGCCTCGCTGAGCAGGACCCCGAGGCCGTAAATGCCCGTCGGGTGAAACTGAACGAATTCCATGTCCTGAAGAGGAACCCCGGATTTGTAAGTCAGGTAAACACCGTCTCCCGTATTGGCAAAGCAATTGGATGTGGTCCTGAAGACCTTTCCGAAACCGCCCGTTGCAACCAGGATCATTTTGCAATGAAAGATATGAACCTCTCCCGTAGCCAGTTCATAGGCGATAAGACCCGCGATTCCCTCATCCGTTCTGATGAGGTCCAGCAACTGGAACTCTTCGTAAACCTTGATGCCCCTCTGAAGTGTCCGGCCGTAAAGTGTGTCCAGGATGACCCTTCCGGTGCGGTCCGCGGCATGGCAAGCTCTTTTTATCGGTCTTTTGCCGAATTCGGCGGTGTGTCCTCCAAAGGCCCGCTGTGCGATAGTCCCCTGAGGGGTCCGGTTGAAGGGGGCGCCCAGGTGTTCCAGTTCATAGACCGCACGGAGGGCGTCTTGGGCCAGGACCTCCGCAACGTCCTGGTCCGTAAGAAAGTCACCGCCCTTGACCGTATCGTACATGTGCCATTCCCAGGAATCGGGCCCTTCATTTCCCAGGGCGGCGGCGATTCCTCCCTGGGCGGCCCCGGAATGGGATCGCGTGGGATAGACCTTGCTGATCAGGGCCACGTCGGCCCGACCGGTGACCTCCACGCCCGCACGCAACCCTGCAAGTCCTGCCCCGACAATAACCACATCATGCTCGAATCTCATGGCCGGTCTTTCCTTTTGCGTCCCCTGAACCGCAGGTAATTCAACGGTTCCACCGTTTCAGAGGTCCATATAAAGATAAAAAAAGATAAAAAAACAGGATTGACAGGGCTTTTTTTTGAATTTACTGAATAAAGCCAAACGTAAGGTTGAAAAATCCTGACCAAAAATATGGTTTTTTTTATGCAACACTGGGGTTTACTCGATCAACAATAGACCAGGTGACGCCGATGCAAAATAGGGTGAAAGATGTATTTTAGGGCAATGAACACCGGATTTTAAGGAATCTATCCAAATTTATCGTAACAGATATTTCCTTCAGGAACGCCCTTTTTGGTTAGAAGTTCCACGCAGGACTCGACCATGGGCGGGGCCCCGCAGAGATAGACATCCGTGTTGGGATTGTTAGGTATGTATTTTTCTATGAGATTGGTCACCCTTCCTTTTTCTCCCTCCCATCGGTCTTCCTCCGTCGCGCGGGAAAGGACAGGGGTGTAGGTGTAATCGGTGATCTCCTTTTCAAGGCCTCTCAGGTAATCATTGAAAAAAAGGTCCTTAGACGTTTTGGCGCCGAAAAAGAGTACGGTTTTCCTGCGGATCTGCTCTCTTTTGATCTGATCAAGGATCGACTTGACGGGGGCAAGTCCCGATCCCGTGGCGACCAGAAGAATATCGCGGTCCGATTCCTTTAAAAAGAATTCACCGAAAGGACCGCTCACGATGAGTTCTTCGCCGACCTTCAGGAACTCGTGTACATAGGTGGAAACGGCCCCGCCTTCCGCTTTGGTGATGACCAAATCCAGGCGGTCTTTGTCATGCGCCGAGGAACAGATAGAATAGGCACGATATTCGGGACCGCTGGTCAGTTTGTATTTGGGGATGTGGAGTTGAACATACTGTCCGGGCCTGAAAGTAATGCCTTCTTCGGGGCTGAGTATCTTAAAATAAACGCCTTTGATTTCCGGGGTCAGCTCCTCGATTTCTTCGACCCTGACCTGAAATTCTTTGACAAGGAAGATTTCTTCCGGAATCTCGATTTTGAGATCGTCCTTGACCTTGACCTGGCAGGACAGCCTGACGTGCTGTTGCAGTTCCTCATGGGAGAGGTAAGGCGTCTCTGTGGGCAACACTGGACCGCCCCCCTCGTGAATCCTGACTTTGCAGTAGGCGCAGGTGCCTTTTCCGCCGCATGCCGAGGGAATGAAGATGTTCTGTTCGGAGAGCGTAAAGAGCAGGGGCGTTCCACCCTTCACGACCAGGTCCTTTTGCTCGTTGATCAGAATGTGCTTTTCACCGTAATCGGCGAGATAGGAATCCGCCACTTCGAGCAGGAGCGCAAGAAGTGCACCGATACCGCTAAGAATAAGGAGGCTGATGATGAGTTGGATCATGTGCAAAGTAACCGGTCAACAGTGAATAAAATTTCACAACCCGTCACACCTTGGCGTGACCGAAGCCGCAGCGAACACTGAGAAAAACGTGTTTTTTTATCTCCGCTCATCGAAGATTTTCGCTGCGCGGAAGAAGCCGGTGATGAAAAGCCTCTCGGCATTTGGAGGCGCGGCTGAAAAACTGTTACTGGATCTGAATCATCCCGCTGAAGGCCATGAAGGCCAGGGCCATCAGGCCCGTAATGATTAGCGTAATGGCCGGTCCCTCCAGCCCTTTGGGAAGTTTGGCGCTCTTTTGTATTTTTTCCCTGATGGCCCCGACGGTGATGATGGCGAGCATCCACCCGATGCCGCTCCCGGCCCCGTAAGCCATGGATTGCCAGAAGGTATATTTCCTGATGATCAGAAAAAGGGACGCCCCGAGGATGGCGCAATTCACCGTGATAAGGGGCAGAAAAATCCCCAGAACATAATAGAGGG
>CAZXWJ010000189.1:0-8473 GCA_964644375.1 uncultured Desulfobacteraceae bacterium
CGGTGAAAGAGGCGGTGGAAAACGGGATCAAGGGCCTGGTTATCGTATCCGCAGGCTTCAAAGAAGTCGGGGCGGCCGGACTGGAAATCGAAGACCGGATTACATCGATCTGCAAAGAGGCAGGGGTACGCCTGGTCGGACCCAACTGTCTCGGGGTGATCAATCCCGTCGCCTCGGTTCAGTTGAACGCCAGTTTTTCTTCCCGAATGCCTGCTCAGGGAAAGATCTCCTTTATTTCACAAAGCGGCGCTTTGTGCACAGCTGTCCTGGACTTCGCGGCCGATCGGGATTTCGGCTTTTCAAAGTTTATCTCAATCGGCAACAAGGCTGACGTGGACGAACTCGATCTCCTGCAATATCTGCATGAGGACCTGGATACTGAAGTCATCATGATCTATCTGGAGGAACTCAGGCGAGGGGCCGAATTCATCCAGACCGTGAAAAAAATCACCTCCGGATCCAGGCGCACCCCCGTGCTCGTCATCAAATCCGGCAGAACAGCCGCCGGTGCCCGGGCGGCCGCGTCCCATACCGGGGCACTGGCGGGTTCCGAGGCGGTATACAATTCCATCTTTGAGCAATCAGGCATCATCCGGGCCAATTCCATCAACGAACTTTTTGATTTCGCGAGTTCCTTCACCTTTAAGAAAGAGACCGCCCTGGGAAAGCTCAGCAGAAAACTGCCCACGGGCAACCGCATGGCGATCGTGACCAATGCCGGCGGGCCGGGCATTTGCGCCACCGACATGACGATAAGCTCGGGACTTAAATTGGCCCAGTTCTCTCAACAGACCGTCCAAGACCTGGCTTCCCAGCTCCCGTCCACCGCCAACCTGCACAACCCCGTGGATGTGATTGGGGATGCGAACCAGGATCGCTACCAGAATGCCTTGTCTGCGGTCCTCAAGGATGACGGCGTGGACGGGGTACTGGTTATCCTGACCCCCCAGTCCATGACCAACGCCCTCGGAACGGCCGAGGCCATCGTTCAGGTGGCCCGCGGGTCTCTCAAACCCATCCTGTGCTGTTTCATGGGCATTGTCGACGTCTCCTCGGGCGTTCGGTTCCTGCAGGAACACGGTTATCCCGTGTTCAGATTTCCTGAAGATGCGGCAAAGTCCTTCGCGGCCCTCTACCAATATTCAAACTGGTTGAATCGAAAACGGCTGAAACCTTTCACGCTCAAACACGACAAGGAACGTGCCGGGGCCATTATCAAGAAAAATCTCGATGCCGGCAACTTTTATCTTGGGGAAGTGGGCGGACTGGATCTGCTGAAGTGTTACGGCTTCAAGGCCCCCCCCACGGAACTTGCCCGCAATCCGGAAGATGCGGTTGACATCGCAAAACGATTCGGTTTTCCGGTGGTCATGAAGATCGTCTCCGAACAGATTTTACACAAATCGGATGCCGGTGGGGTCGTGGTGGACATCAAGAGTGAAAAGGAAGTGGCGGGGAACTTCGACAAAATCGTTGAGAGTGCCAAGGCCTATGATAAGGGAGCCGTCATCGAGGGCGTTCTGGTTCAGAAAATGGTCCCTTCGGGTGAGGAAGTGATCCTCGGCATGAATCGATATCCCATTTTCGGACCCCTGCTCATGTTCGGTTTGGGCGGCATATTCGTGGAGGTCTTCAAGGACGTGAAATTTGGCCTGGCTCCGATTGAACGGGATAAGGCCTTCCGCATGATCCGGGACATCAAGGGATACAAATTGCTTCAGGGATTCAGGGGAAGACCCAAAGCGGACGTCGGGGAGATTGAAAAATTGCTGGTCGGGCTCTCCGATATGGCCTTGAACCATCCTGAAATCAAGGAGATGGATATCAATCCGCTTCTCGTCCACTCGGAGGGAAATGGGGCCACTGTGGCGGACTGCCGGATCATCCTTGAAAAATGATGGGACAGGCCTCCCGGGGAAATGATTGGGTGCCGTGCGCTGATTTTTACAAAAGATTGACGCATAGTGCCCGTGCCCTGTCTTTTTCCATCAATTCATATCTTTGCTGAAAAGTCCCTTGATTGCATTGCCGAAGCCCCTGGCCGCGCAGTCGACCATGTCCACCGCCTTTTTCACTACGCCTTTTTCCTGCGCCTGTTTTCCTGTGCCCTCAGCCTGCGCCCGGGCCCTTTCGAGGGCCTTCACGCAAGGGTTGCCGTCGCCGGTATCGGTGCTCGCCAGGGCGGTCAGGATTCCGAAGGGGCCGAAGACGGCTATCCCGCCCAGTGCCTTTCCCATGGTCACCGTGCTCTTTATCGCGTCCAGTTGCAGGCGCGGACGGGCAAGGGTGCCGCCCAATTCAAAGGGTCGTGCCAGATTTCCCAGGCAGAGTGTCACCGGGGAAACGCCTTTTTGGGGCACGGTCTGCATCCCGATATGCACCTTTTCCGTGCGAAGATCGATGACCCCTTCCCCCAAAAGGGTGGTCTCAGGGGTGCTGAGGACCAGGGCCGACAGGGTCGCCAGACCGTTTCGAATATCGCAACGGCCCACGAAACAATTGACCGGCGTGTAGCCGCGTTTCTTTCTCAGCGGGTTGAGCGCATCCCGAATGCCCTTGGTCAAGTCGCCGCCCAGAAAATCGATACCGGTGGCGTTCAGGCGGCCTTTGCCCAGGGTGACTTCGATCATGCCGTCCAGGCCCGCCATCAGCTCCGCCATGGAGTGGCCGTCTCCGGCCAGATCCATGTGCAGGTCCATGAGGCCCGTTGCCTGGCTTTTTTTGCCCATGGTTTTGTAGATGGTTTCCAGGTCCGCCTGGTCAATCTTGAATCGGGCGGTGAGAGCCATCTGTTGGCCCTTGGCCTGGAGGTCGATCTGTCCGTCCAGGGTGCCCGCCTCGCCGGCATTGGCCTTGATGGGGTGCACGGTCAACCGACCGTTTGACAGGACGCCTTCCATGTGAAGATTTTCGGCGGCCAGTCCGGGTGTGATGAATGTGTCGGCCTTCAGCTTGAAATGGATATCTGCCGCACGCAAAGGGCTCAAGTGAAAGGGCGTTCGGGAAAAGACCTTGTCCTTTTTGTTTTGGGTTGTTGGGGTCTTTCTTTTTGACTCCTCACCCGGTGTATGAAGGCTGCTGAGAGCCGCTATGACGGGGCGGATATCCAGGGTCCGGGCGTTCACGTCCAGGGCTAGGTCCGGTCGCTTGCCGTCCATTGTGACGTAACCCTTTCCTTTGAGGTCAATACCTTCACCTTTTGCTAGCAGGTCCTGCAAGCGAAACAGGCCCGGGGAGGGGTCCGTCACCCTGAAACGGAGGTCGAATTTGCCGATGGGCGGAAAGGGGGCGTTCTCAAAAAAATGTACAAGTCCCTGAAGAGACGGGCCCTTGACGCTGACCGTCGCGTCAAGGCCCCTGAGGTCGTCAATGTCGCGGATCGATCCCTTCAGTCCAACGGTCGTTTCCGCCAACTGACAGGCCATGTCCAGCGTCCAGGGTTGCTTTGAAGATAGGACGCTCAGGACATTGCCCATTCTTCCTTTTATCTCTAGCGGGCGCGTGTTGAAAGCGCCCTTGAGGGCCACTTTGAGCATGTCCGCGAATGCTTCCTCAACGATTTCGACTTCATCGACTTCCAGGGCATAGGGACGTGGCATCGTCGCATCCCGAAAAGACACATGCCCTTTTTCAATTCGAATCCTGCCAACGGACAAGCTGAACCCGGCGTCTTGCCCCGTCGCGGTCGTTTCGGCCGCTTTTTTGTCCCTGTCGGGGACATCCATCGCCAAGTTGAATTGGCCTTGTTTGTTGCGTTCGATCAGGATGTCCGGTTCGATGAACACCAATTGCTTCACGCTCACACGCTTTAGGAGCAGGGGAATGAGCCCCACCCGCACGTCCAGCCGTTTGACGGTGACCATGTCGGATTGCGATCCCCAGGGAGCGTTTTGAAAGCGCACATCACCGATTGTCAGGCCGGAATCGAGGCGCAACTTGAATTTGATGTCGCCGCCGATGGTCATATCGCGGCCGGTGGCCTCTTTTACCAGCCGCACGGCCCGGGGTTTGAGCTGATTGAAATCGTAGATGGAGACGAAGAAAATCACGGCGGCGGCAACCGCTGCGAAAAGGCCCACCGGAATGGCGACGATTTTTTTCCAGGACATCACAACACTCCCTGAGTGAGTTTTGGACCGTTAACCATTTATCGGCAAAGGAGGGGGGATCCATTAACAGATGCGGGTTAAAATAATTAAGGTTTTGACTGAAAATGCCGATATAAAAAACGCACTAAAACAATATCTTGGCAGGTGTTTGCAGTCAATGATGACAGAGGCAAAAAGATTTACAGGGTTGCGTCATTGGGGGCACCTGTCGCAGAATTTTGAACAGATCGATGAGCCGTGAGGGTGTAAGATGAAAGTGCTTGTTGCCGATGATTCCCGAGTGATGAGGAATATCATAGATCGGGCCGTCAAACCCATGGGTCTGGAGACGGTACACGCGGGTGATGGACGGGAGGTCTTGAGGTCCCTGGAAACACTCGGGCAGGACATCGGACTGATCCTCCTAGACTGGAATATGCCCGTTATGAACGGATTGGAAGTGCTGGAGTCCCTGCAGGGCAATAGCCGGTATAGAAAAATACCCGTATTGATGGTATCGACGGAAGCTGAAAGTGAGAAAATGGACAGGGCCTTTAACGCGGGCGCCAAGGGATACCTTTCAAAACCCTTTACCCCGGAAAAACTGGTCAAACTGATCCGTAAGACAATTTGAACTTGAAGGTATCGTCATCGTGTCCTGTTTTCCCCCTGACCTACCATCAAGATATGGAGATTCCCGCCTGATGAATACAATCGTCGCCGTTGATTGCAGTTCGGAGGTGATCAACCGCCTGACCGGGCTGTTGGGAAAAGAGGTCCCTGTATTGCGTGAGTCCTATGAAGGCCTTTGCAATCTTCAGGATTACAGGATGATCATAGTCGAGTGCGGGAACACTCGGGAAGACGCATTGCAGCGTATCCGCAAATTGCGTCAGGCCTGTTATTTCAGGAACATTCCGATCATTGTGATGAAAAGGCAGGAAGACACGGACTCCATAGAACCCTATCTGACATCCGGCGCCACGGAGGTCTTGTCCCTTGATGATCCGCCGGCTGCCTGCCGACAGATACTGACGGGCCATCTGACGCCGGGTCGAAAGCCGTTAAAAGAGGAAATGGATTACCTGGATTCCTTTATACGGAATACCTGTCATGTATTGCAGACAACGGCTTCGGTGGAAACGATCTTTCGAGAGGTATACTTCACCCAGGACTTCCGGATCTTTGGGGATATCTCTGGTATCATCGGCCTGTCCGGGGAGGCCGAAGGCATTCTGGGCATCACCTTTTACTGGCCCCTCGCCCAAGTGATCATCGCTCGAATGATGGGGGTGGATGAGGAGCATATTCATGCGGAACTCATCCACGATGGCGTGGCGGAAATGATCAACATGATTAGCGGTTCGACTAAAAAAGAATTTGTGGGCAAACCCTACCATTTCGAGATTTCCCTCCCCTCGGTTGTTATCGGGGGCGGACATCAGATCGGACATGCAGAAAATACGCCGATTGCCGTACTCATCTTTGAAGTGCAATTTCAGTTTTTTGCGCTGCAAATATGTCTGCATCCGAAAGCAAGAGGAAAAGGGCTGC
This sequence comes from uncultured Desulfobacteraceae bacterium, assembly GCA_964644375.1. Lineage (GTDB taxonomy): Bacteria > Desulfobacterota > DSM-4660 > Desulfatiglandales > HGW-15 > CAYNYM01. The sequence goes on from CAZXWJ010000189.1 coordinate 5,643, forward strand.
CCGCATGACCTTTATTTTCAAGCTCCGTGGCCGCTTTAATCGGATGTATCCGTCAGTTTCGTGCCACGTCTTTAAGCCCGTGCACTATGAACCAAAAAAACGACATACTGTTCATTAACCGTGATGCGGATTTTCTGAAGGGCATGGGAAAGTCCCTCCGTCAATCAGGCTATTCCGTCCATACGGCAATGGATATGCGCGGGGCGCTGTCGGCGCTCACTTCAAACTCCGTGGGTCTGATCGTCTGCGATAATGCCTTGCGGGATATCAGCGGATATGATTTCTTTCGTTTTTTGAAAAGCGACCCGCTGAGGGAAAGGGTTCCCTTCGTTTTTCTTGTGCCGCTGAACGACCAGGGAAGGGCGATCAAGGCTTTCAAATTGGGTGCCGCTGACTTTATTGTATACCCTCTGGAGACGGCAATATTTCTCTCACGCATCAAAGAGATTTTTCCCGCAAACGGGTTCGAGAATCGAAAATCGACGCAACAGGTGCCCGTCAAGACATCCGCTTTGCCCTCGGACGCAAATGCGGTTGCTTCGAATCCCAAAAAGATGCGAAAAAGCAAGAGGGCCTTTCCACTTCCACCCATACAAGTCGAGGTCTCCCGCGACGGCCTTCTCTGGATGCCGGGCAAGATAAAAAACATCAGCCGCAAGGGCATGTTCATGGAGACTGCTCTTTTAGGGAAGCCCGGCGTTGAGTTATCCGTCAGATTCTCATTGCCGACAGGCGAAATTGTCGTCAAAGGCCGCATTCAACATATTGCCTTTGAGAACTGCGATCCTTCCGCAGGCATCGGTATAGAGATAAAGCCCTCCCAGCGATGGAAGGAAATTTTAAAATTTCTCTCCACGCTCATTCAAAGGAAAGATCCCGAACCCATCTCAAATAAAGGCGATGCCCCCCTGCTCCCAATCCAAAACCTCAAACAAACGATCATCTTAACGGGGGGCAAGGGACCTCCCTCAGCGGAAGTCCACCCGGTGCGACCTCTTCAAAAAAACAAAGGGGCGTCTTATGATCTGCGGTTTTATCATAGCTTGATCGGAAAACAGCTCGATAATTACAGGACCGTCTCTTTTATCGGGGCAGGCGCCATGGGTGGGGTCTTCAAGGGATGGGATATGGCCCTGGAACGAACCGTTGCCCTCAAGGTCATCTCTTACAAGCTGTCGGCTCAGGAGATATTTCGGGAAATGTTTATCAAAGAAGCCCGATTTGTATCCAGACTGGATCACCCAAACATCGCCCATATGTATTACACCGGGGATGTGAACCAGATCCTATATTTCGCCATGGAGTTTATTGACGGTGTGACATTGGCTGACCTGATCAAGAAAGGCGGGAATCTAAACACCCTCAAAGGCCTCAATTATTTCATCGAGGTTTGCGAAGCCCTTGATTTCGTGAGCCAACAGAATATCATCCATCGGGACATAAAGCCGACAAATATCATGATCAACGCCCAGGGGGTCACCAAGATCGTGGATTTCGGTGTGGCAAAGGTCATTGATGTTAGGGCAAAAGAAAAGAAAAGGGAAGGCATTGTCGGATCCCCCCTCTACATCTCTCCGGATTCCGTCCTGGGAAGACCCTTGGACCACAGAAGCGACATTTACTCTCTGGGGGCCTCCTTTTACCATGCGTTTACCGGCTTTCCGCCCTATGACGGCGTGACCCCCGACGCGGTATTTCAGAAACATGTTCGGGAGAAATTAACTCCCCTGAGAAAGAGGAATCCGAAGATTTCAAATGCCTTGGGGAATATCGTCGCAAAGATGATGGCAAAAAAACCGGAGCGCAGATACCAGGATTACCAGGGCATTATTAAAGATCTCAAGACCCTGAGATCCAAGGCCCTTAAATTCCAGAAACTGAAGAATGCTACTTTGATTTTTAAAGCACAGACTTTTCAGCGAAAATAAAGCCCACCCAAACTGAAAACCCCGCATCAAAAGGGGGAATCGTGAGAAGAGCGAAGATCAGGCGATATCCCGGAATTTCGGATAGATAAAGAAGAAGATCACGGTAAAAAGGCAGAGGAGCAGACCGGCGATTCCCAGAGAGTCAGCCGTTCCGATATGCTCTGCAATCGCCCCAAAAGGAACGGCGCTCAGGGGCATGACGCCAAAGGTCATCATGGCCATGCTGGCGATGCGCCCGCGCATTGCGGCAGATGAATAGTACTGCATAAGGGTCATATTGAGGGACATAAAGACGGCACTCAACAGGCCGACCAGGAATATGGCTGGAAGGGCCGTCGCATAGGAGAGGCAACGGGAGAAGAAAACCAGCGCCAGTCCCCAGGCAAGGCTGTTGACCATAAGAATGACGCCCCGCCTTTTCAAGCGACTCATGGAGGCGAGGATCAAGGCGCCGACCAGAGACCCCATGCCCATCTGCATCAACAACATTCCCAGGCCGTCTGATTGAACATTCAGGGTCTCCCTTGCCCATGCCGGCAGCAAGGCGATATAGGGGAATCCGAAGAGGGCTGGCACAAAACTCATAATCACCAGCCCGAGAAGGGTGGGTTGGCCTTTCGCGTATTTGAATCCCTGGAGGATATCGGCGGCAACTCCCTTTCCGGAATAGCCGGGGGCTTTTTTCCCGGCCCGAATCATGGCCGTAGAAAGGACGGAAAAGGCATAGACGAAGGCGATCAGATAGAAGACACCGGCGGTGTCGATAAAGATGATCAGCAATCCTGCCAGGGCCGGTCCGATGATTCGAGTCAGGTTCATGCCTGCGCTGTTGAGAGAGATGGCGTTCATCAGGTCTCTTTCCGGTACGATATCGGATACGATCGATTGTCGGCTGGGCATATT
>CAZXWJ010000190.1:0-8472 GCA_964644375.1 uncultured Desulfobacteraceae bacterium
TTGATTCCTGTGGCCACTGCGGCGCCTCTTCCGTGTGGGGCCTCGCCCATGTCGAAGTCCAGATAATTGTAGGCGAGCACTGCACATCCGGCAGGCGGGACACAAATAACTTTGCCGCCGATATCCAATTCTTCGATCACCTCGGCAAGGAGCCGATGGATGATGCTGTGGCCGCAACCAGGACAATAATGAAACACGGCGTCCTTTAAATACCTTGGCCGTTGGAAGATCTTTTTCTCCATGGTTTTATTCCTCTTCCAAGTGCTGTCGATGATACAGTCTGTTGATTACCTTTGCTATTTCATCCGGTGTGGAAATGCTGCCCCCGGGCCGACCGTAGAAGTGGACATGGCTTCTGCCTTCAAGGGCGAGTTTGACATCCTCCACCATCTGTCCTGTACTCATTTCAAAGACGAGAAAATCTTTGACAAACCGTCCCATCTCTAAAAGCGCACGGTTCGGGAAGGGCCAGAGGGTCACGGGGCGAAAAAGTCCGACCTTGAGTCCGATCTCACGCATTTTTTTTACGGCGCCCTTGGCGATCCTGGCCGCAGTGCCGTAGGCAATGATCACCAGCCTGGCATCATCGACCAGATGGGTTTCCGCCTGCGGGATTTCCCTCGAAATACTGTCGTATTTTCTGACCAGCTTCCAGTTATGTTCTTCTTCCAGGGCCGTATCCAGAAGCATTGATATGATGATACGGCTCGGTCTTCCCGCCGCCCCGTCCAGGACCCATGGCTTTGGGGGCAGATCGGTAAGATCTATGGGATCGGGGAGTTCGACGGGCTCCATCATCTGTCCGATCATCCCGTCGCCGAGGATGAGTACCGGAGTTCGGTACTTGTCGGCATATTCGAAGGCAAGCCGGGTAAGTTTTGCCACTTCCTGGCCTGAGGCCGGTGCAAGCACGATCGTGCGGTAGTCCCCATGGCCGCCTCCCCGTGTGGCCTGAAAGTAGTCGCCCTGGGTAGGGGCGATATTTCCGAGACCCGGCCCCCCCCGCATGGTATTCACAATGACGGCCGGCAGTTCCTGGGCGGCCAGGTATGAGATCCCCTCCTGTTTGAGGCTGATCCCCGGGCTGGAGGAACTGGTCATCGCCCGGGCCCCGGTCATGGCGGCCCCGATAACCATGTTGATCGCGGCCAGTTCGCTTTCCGCCTGGATGAAGGTTCCGTCTTTCAATCCGGCCATGGCGCCGGCCATGTATTCGGTCAGTTCATTTTGCGGTGTGATGGGATACCCTGCATAGAAGCGACACCCGGCGCGAACGGCCGCTTCGCTGATGATATGGCTCCCTCTCATTAGAACTCTTTCAGTCACGATACACCTCGATGGCAATGTCCGGGCATATGGTTGCACACATGGCGCAGGCTACACACGTCTTCCCCTCTTTTTCGTTCTCGCAGAATTCAGCGGGATAATAACCCTTCTGATTCAATTCCTTTGATGAGACGATGTTGCCTTGGGGACAGACGGAGATGCATAGGTAACAGCCCTTACAGCGCTCCCTGTCAATGGTTATTCTGCCTTTTTTGCTTTTTTTTGCCATAAAATCTTCCACCGAATAAATAGTGCCCTGTCCTTTTCCCTGAGAACGGAAAGGTTCCATGGGCAGATTTACAAAGTATTGGGGAATGCATACAGGTAGGATGCAAGGTGAATTTTATATGGTTATTCTCGAAATTTGTCAACCAGTATTTCGGTGTAAGGGTTTGGGGTGAAAAAGTTTTTTGTAATATTTTTTTTTTCTGTTATAGTTGACGCGTTTTTTCGCTTGCAGGTCTGCAGCATGCCCTATTCTTTATTTTAGGGCTGAAATAATAATGAGGCATTTTATCTTGCCTGGATGGATGTGTTTTGGCAGTCCATCTCAAGGCGGAAGGAAAACCATTTAAACGGTCAGGAATAAAAAATGGATGGAGAGAATGTGATTTACATTGATGGTCAGGCGTTTGCGTTTGATGAGGGAGAAACGATTCTGGAAGTTGCAAGGCGCAACGGGATCGATATCCCGACGCTTTGTTATTTGAAGGGGGCCACTCCAACCGGGGCATGCCGGATATGCGTGGTGGAGGTCGAGGGGGCCAGGACACTCATGGCATCCTGTGCCACGCCGGCCGCTCGTAACATGAAAGTGAAAACGGAATCGAAACGGGTGATCAAGGAACGGCGCATGAACATCGAACTCCTTTTGGCCTCCGGAAATCATAACTGCCTGGTCCAGGACCTGGATATGGACTCCTGGGCGGATTTCCAGCTCGGTGTAATGGATGTGAAGGAGCACGAGGACTTGTGTCCTGCCTACGGGGATTGCCGGCTGCAGGAACTGGCTGTGAAATACCAGGTCAAAAGCCGGTTTAAGCCCAAGGAGACTCACTATCCCATCGAGAATGCAAATCCCTTCATCCTTCGTGATTTTTCGCGCTGTATCCTATGCGGTCGCTGTGTCCAGGCCTGTAATGAAATACAGGTAAACAACGCGATCAGTCATGGGTACCGCGGCGCTGAAGGCAAAATTGTCGCCAAGGGAGATTTCGCTCTAAAGGATTCGGATTGTGTGTTTTGCGGGGAATGCCTCCAGGTCTGCCCTGTCGGCGCCCTGGTCTTCAAAGGAGACCTGAACTCGGGTCCGGCTGCGGGGGAAGTAAAAAAAATTCGAACCACCTGTTCTTACTGCGGGGTCGGATGTCAGCTCTATCTCCATGTGCGGGACGGTAAGGTCGTGAAGGTCACGGGTGTGGAAGATGTCGGCCCGAACTACGGGAGTCTTTGCGTCAAAGGGCGATTCGGATTTGAATTTATCCATGATGAGGCCAGGTTGACCAAGCCCCTGATCAAGGAAAACGGTGCTTTCCGTGAGGCAAGCTGGGATGAAGCGCTGAATCTTGTCTCCAAGAAACTGGGGGAGATCAAGGCCTCTTCGGGCCCTGATGCCATTGGTGTTTTATCGAGTGCCCGGATCACCAACGAGGAGAATTATCTGGCCCAGAAATTCACTCGGGGGGTGCTTGGGACAAACAACGTCGATCATTGCGCACGGCTCTGACACTCTTCCACGGTGGCCGGTCTGGCCGCCGCATTCGGAAGCGGTGCGATGACGAATCCGATTGAGGATATAGAAAAAGCGGAAGTTATCTTGATCCAGGGATCCAACACGACCGAAAACCATCCCGTACTATCGTCCTACGTGAAGCGCGCGGTGAGCTTCAAGGGTGCAAAGCTCATCGTGGTGGATCCGCGAAAGATCAATATCACGCGTTTTGCGACCAAGTGGCTGAGACCTCAACTCGGGACGGACGTGGCCTCGATCAACGGGATGATGCACGTGATCATCAAAGAGGGGCTGTTTCCGGAGGAGTACGTGAATTCCCGGACGGTCGGCTTTGAGGAACTCAAAAAGACGGTCGCGAAATACACCCCTGAATATGTGGAGGGGATCACGGGAATACCCAAAGAAGATCTCATCGAGGCGGCGCGCCTGTATGCATCCGCACGGGCGGCCTCGATTCTCTATGCCATGGGTATTACCCAGCATATTACCGGGACCGACAATGTGAAATCACTTGCGAATCTGGCGATGCTTTGCGGCAATATGGGGATTCCGGGTGGGGGCGTAAATCCACTTCGAGGCCAGAACAATGTCCAGGGGGCCTGCGACATGGGGGCCCTGCCGAATGTGTTCACGGGTTATCAGAAGGTGGATGATATCGCCATTCGAGAACGCATGGCCGAGGCCTGGGGCGTTGAGGCATTGCCTGAGAACGCAGGTCTTACGGTCACCAAGATGATGGAGTTGGCCCATGACGGAACGCTGAAGGGCCTGTATATCATTGGTGAAAATCCGATGGTTTCCGATCCGGACCTGAATCATGCCGAGGAAGGCCTCAATAATCTGGATTTTTTTGTGGTTCAAGACCTTTTCATGACCGAAACGGCGAAGATGGCGGATGTGGTCCTCCCGTCGGCATCCTTTGCCGAAAAGGAGGGGACTTTCACCAACACGGAAAGAAAGGTCCAACGTGTCAGAAAAGCCGTTGAAAGTCCCGGTGATGCAAAAGAAGACGGGGCCATCATTTGCGATCTGGCCAGCCGAATGGGCTATGATATGAGCTATGCCGACGCCCATGAGATCATGGAGGAAATCGGGCGGGTGACACCCTCCTATTGTGGAATCAACTACGGTCGGCTGGAGCATGAAGGGATTCATTGGCCCTGTCCCGCGAGTGATCACCCCGGCACGCCGGTTCTCCATGTGGACCAGTTCAGCTGCGGTCTCGGCGTGTTTCACGCAATAGATTACATCCCGCCCGCCGAGGTGCCGGATGACGATTATCCTCTGTATCTGACCACGGGACGCGTCCTTTATCAATTTCATACGGGAACCATGACAATGAAGAGTGACGGTCTCAACGAACTGGCTCCCGAGTGTTTTGTGGAGATATCAAAGGGGGATGCGGAGTCTTACGGTTTAGCCGAAGGAGACCGCGTGAGGATCGGATCGAGAAGGGGCGAAATCGAGGCCAAGACTGCGATATCGGACAAGGCGGTATCCGGAACGGTGTTCATCCCCTTTCATTTTGCCAAATCGGCCGTCAACAGACTGACCCATGCCGCCCTTGATCCCGTTGCCGGAATCCCCGAGTACAAAGTCTGTGCCGTTCGAATCTCCAAAAACTAGAAGGAGAATGCATCATGTATGAAGCCGAGAATCTTGTGACGCTAAACCCCGATCTGACTCCTGAACTGATGGTAAAGGTCGATGAGATCATTGATCAATATCGAGACAAACCAGGGAACCTCATCCCTGTTCTGGAGGGAAGTCAGGGCCTTGTCGGCTATCTTCCCATCGAACTTCAGGAATATATCGGAGGGCGCCTTAATGTGCCGGGAAGCACCGTGTACGGTGTTGTCACCTTCTATTCTTTTTTTTCCATGGTGCCCAAGGGCAGGCATACCATCAAGGTCTGTCTGGGAACGGCCTGTTATGTGAGGGGAACGAAGCACATTATAAAAAAGCTCAAGGATGAAATTGGGCTTGAAGTGGGCCAGACTTCGGAGGATCGGCGCTTCACCCTGCAAGCGGTGCGATGCCTCGGAGCCTGTGGACTGGCGCCTGCCGTTGTGATTGACGAGGATACCCATGGCGGTGTAAAGCCCGATAAAGTGGCTGATATCTTGTCGCATTACCAATGACAGGGGCGTCACCTGTAAGGACCCGCTGTGAAACTTTCGGAAATAAGAGATACCCTGAAGGCAACCGTTATAGTCGGTGAAGACAAGCTTGATATGCCTATACATACCGGCGCGGGAACGGATTTGATGAGTGATCTGCTCAGGGGGCCTACCCATGGGGTGGTCCTTTTATCGGGTCTGAACAATTTGCAGGTGATCCATACATCTGTTATCGCCGGGGTGTCGGCTTTGGTCCTGGTAAGAAATAAGAACCCTGATCAGGAGATGATAAACAGGGCCCGCAATCATGACTTGCCGCTTCTGTCGACCCCTTTCACCATGTTTACGGCCTGCGGGAGGCTTTTCGAAAAAGGGATTCGAGGCGTCGACGGAAAGCTTCCCAAATAGGCGGAGGGTTTTTACCCATGTCCCGTCTGACGAAGAGTTTCCCCATAAAGGCCAGGGACTTTATCAGGGCGGGTGAAGTGTCCATCCAGATTCAGGGGCTCCTGAAGACCATCGGGTTTGATTCAACACTTATCCGAAACGTTTCAGTTTGCGCCTACGAATCGGAAATGAACGTGGTGATGCACGGCGGAGACGGGAGCCTTTGCCTGAACGTGGATCCTTCCGGCATTGTGCTTGAAGTAATGGATGACGGTCCGGGTATCGAAAATATCGAACTGGCTCTCCAGGAAGGATACAGCACCGCTTCGATGGAGTACCGGGAGATGGGGTTCGGGGCGGGAATGGGCCTGCCCAACATCCAAAAGAACGCGGACCTATTTGAAATCGAATCCCAAAAAGGAGGAGGCACCCGTTTGAAAATGTGCTTCCGGCTGAACAGGAGCGATGAGTAAGGGCCGGGAAAATAGCGAGCTTTCCCATTACGTTCAAATCGATGATGCGCTTTGTAACGGATGTGTGCTCTGCATGAAAGCCTGTCCGGCCAAGGCCATCCGGGTCAGGAGAGGCAAGGCGCGAATTGAAGGCATTTGCATCGATTGCGGGGAGTGCATTCGGGTGTGCCCGCGAGGCGCTATAAAGGCGATTACAACGGGTCATGATGCCTCGAGAATTAAGCGCTATGCCATCCTCAGCGTATCTCCCGTTCTCTACACCCAGTTTGGCGAGGATGTGAGACCCAATGATGTGCTCCTGGCCCTGCGAAAGGTTTTTAAATACGTCTATGATCAGGCGCATATCAACGAGCTTTTCAATGTGGCGACGGAACTTTATATCCAGGAAAGGCGGGACAAGACCGGAGAAATATGGCCGCTGATTTCACCTATCTGTCCGGTTGTGAACCGTTTGATTGCCTACCGGTTCCCCTCGCTTCTGGCTCATATCATCCCGATTGTGACCCCGAGAGAGATTGCAGCCCGTGATCTGAGGCGTCGATTGTTCTGTGAAGCGGTTTTCAAAACGGAAGATTTCGGGATTTATCATGTGACGCCCTGTTCGGCCAAGATGATTTCCATCAAGGAGCCCATGTTCCTCGAATCGTCCTTTCTGAATGGGGCGCTGGGAATCAACGAAGTCTATGAAATCGTGAAGAAATACGTCGGGAAGGTGGACAAAAACATCATGCTTCATCGCTCCAGCGGAGTGGGCATCGGTTGGGGGATGTCCGGCGGGGAAATCGCTGGTCTGGACAACGGAAATTATCTGGCCGTTTCCGGCATGCAGGAGACCACTAGGTATCTTGAAAAAATTGAGATGGGGCTTCTCAACGATGTCGAATACGTGGAATTTCGAGCCTGCTCCGAGGGTTGCATCGGGGGACCTATGACGGCCGCGGACAAATATCAGGCCAAGCACACCCTGCAAAAACTCGTGCGGATGTTCGGGGTTGAGAAAAGGCTCCAATACGCCCAGGCCCAAAAGGCTTATGAAGAGGGGTGGTTTTTTAGTGAGGAAAAGATAATGCCCCCCGGGGAGTTAAAGCCGCGGCTGTCCATCTCAGAGGCCATCAGGCGTCAGGAACAGGTGGAGAAGATTATGCGTCTTCTCCCCGAAAAGCAGTGTGGCGTCTGCGGAAGCCCCGATTGTCGAACCTTTGCCGAAGATGTGGTTGACGGCAGGACAACATTGAACCAATGTGCATTTTACTCCGAATTTAAGGGCCGAGTGGAGATTGGGAATGAAGGTGAGAGAATTTTGTGATTATTTCGGCCTGAAAACGATGGCCGGAATGGAAGGCCTGAGCCGAGAGATCGAGACCGGTTATTGCGGCGATCTTTTGAGCGATGTCATGGCCAATTGCCCCCGGAAGGCTGCCTGGCTCACCATTCAGTCGCATCAGAATATCGTAGCCGTGGCCGTTCTCAGGGAGATTGCGGCCATCATTCTTGTCAACGGTCGCCTTCCAGACGAAGAGACCAAGGCAAGAGCCGATGAGGAGGGCATCCCTATCCTGGTGACGCCCATGCAGGCCTACCGCATGGCCGGCCGGCTTTATGAAAGCGGCATTGGCAGAGAAACGGGGTGAAGCTTTATAAGGCCGACCTCCATATTCATTCATGCCTGTCGCCTTGTGGTGACTTGGACATGAGCCCCAGAGGCATTGTAGAGACGAGCTTGGAAAGGGGCCTGGATATGATTGCCGTTTGCGACCACAACACGGCCGAAAATGTCGGGGCCGTGATGAGACTGGGCGCCGCGCGGGGACTTTCGGTACTGAGCGGCCTGGAGATTAGTTCCGTGGAAGAGGTCCATTCCCTGGCGCTCTTTGACAGCGAGGATCAGGCCCTGGAGATGCAGGCGTTCGTTTACGGCCACCTCAAGGGAACCAACAGGCCCGAAATTTTCGGCGATCAAGTGGTGGCCAATGAGCTGGACGAAGTCGAGGGGTTTAATGAGCGATTACTCATCGGGGCAACCGAGCTTTCGCTGCACAAGATTGTGGATGAGGTCCATCGGTTGGGGGGACTGAGTATCGCATCCCATGTAGACCGGCCGAGCTACAGCCTCTTGAGTCAACTCGGCTTTATCCCTTCGGATCTGGAACTGGACGCCCTGGAGGTTTCGCGCCGTATGAAACGTGAATCCATTGCGGATAAAATCCCCGAGGCGGAGGGATTTCCGATTGTGACCTTCTCCGACGCCCATTTCCCTGATGACATCGGAAAGGCCTTCACCTGTTTTTTTATGGCAAATCCCGGGGTGGAGGAAATGAGAAAGGCCCTAAAGGGCCTGGCAGGAAGAGACATTGCGGAGGGTTGTTGAGAGAATTATCCCTTCATATCATGGACATCATGGAAAACGGTATCGGGGCCGGAGCGGACCTGATCC
>CAZXWJ010000191.1:0-8446 GCA_964644375.1 uncultured Desulfobacteraceae bacterium
TGGTGGCAACCCTTCAAACCTATGGGATTGAAAGGGCGGTTGAACTTGCAGAGGGGGTAGGGGACTACATCAGGCGGACCCAGGAAAATAAAGTCCCGGAGGTCGATCGATTACATGCCCAATTGTATGCGAAATGGCTCAGGGAAATTCTCGACCGGGAGAATGCCGGTAATGGGTGGGCGGTGCACAAGAGGGCCAAGGCCTATTTTCCCGATAATCCGGAAATCCACCTGTTGGGCGTGGAATTGTCCCTGGCCGAGGGAAATTGGCAAGAAGCACGAAGATTGCTCGAGATGATAGCGTATCCTGAATCCCTGGTGGACAGGGCAAGGATCCTGAATACCCGTATCAATGCATATCGGGAAGAAGAAAATAAAATCATGGTCCGGTTCAGCCCGGGCTCGAGGCAGATTCCCCTGAAGACCATCCTCAACGGGTCCCTTGATCAGGCCTTCGTCCTGGATACGGGTTCCTCTATGGTCACCATCCCTTACGCGACCGCCGAGGCCCTGGGTATCGAGATCGGCCCGGAAAATCCGGAGAGAATGATCGTAACGGCCGGGGGGACCAAATCGGCCAAGGTGGTGCGACTCTCTTCTATCGAACTCGGGGACTGGATCGTATATGATGTCGCGGCATTGGTCCTGGACATACCGGAAAAACCGGGCTTGGGGCTTTTGGGGTTGAACTATCTGAATCGGTTCTGGGTGGAGATCAACCAGGAGAAAGGTGTTCTTTCATTGAAACCGAGATAAGGGGGCGCAGGCACCTGAAACTGCCACCTTATTCGCCCTCACCCCAATCTCTGGCGCCTTCGCCGCCAGTGGAGGGGTGTTCGTTCCTCCATTCCGTTCTTTAGCGAGCCGGACATCTCATACCTGCCGGTGATCAGAGACTGCCCTGAATTCGGACATGACAGGTCAATGAGCCAATGGATTTAGGGTTTCTGTGGCCTTCGACATGTCGCCGTCTTCTCTATGTCGTGGCCCGTCTTCTTCTCCTGATACCCGCAAGACCCAACAAGCCCGAACCCAGGAGAAGAAGGGATGCCGGCACGGGGGCGTGGGCCGTTTCTATCGTCAGGATGATGCCGTTGTTAAAGAAAAAACAATCAGGATCAAAGCCTAGTCCGAAATTCCCGTCCGACAGGTAGACCGACAAGGCACTGAGTTCGGATGCATCGAAATCATACGTGATGTTCTGTGGCTGGGTGGAAAGGTCTATCCAATGGTCCAGGAGAATTCCCTTTCCCTCGAAGTAGTCCCCTGCACCCTGATCGTCCGTAGCCTTCTGCACACCTGCCGGGTTATCCTCCAGGATGTGGACCCACAAATCGTTGGCCTCGTTGGTCCAATTTTTTATGTCACCAAAAAACAGGGAGGCGCTCTCGATTCCTTCGTGATCAGGAATCGTCCAATCAATGCCCCAGGTGTAATAAAACCCATGCTCCAGTTCCGACAGCTCGGGAGGGTTGAAAATCGGATAGGTCGCGGCCCCGGCAAGGGGCACTGAGACCGACAGAAATAGCGTAACCAGACAGGCTGTAAGAATTTTATTCATGAGAGAATCTCCTCGACTTGGCGTTCCGGAGGAACGATTTTTATTTTATCGGCAACTACCTCTCGGTATAATGCATGATGCGTGCCCGAGTGGTTGGAACCGGGGATATCTCGGTTATCGCCGATCCCTTCAGATTGGATGGGAGGCTGATTAGCCCCTTTTTAAAAGGCATTTGGGCGGTATGGCCCTAGTTGCGACAAGGTCGATCAGGCGATTTTCCTTTGAAAAAAAGGCGTTCAGTTCCGAAAGGGTTGTCGGTGTGTAATACTTTGCAACCTTGAATTGCATGCCTTTTTCATATTGTGGAAGTGATTTACATACCGGCGCTCGCAGAAGGTTCAAACCCTGATTCTCCGTGAAGGTTTACTCTTTTGAAACGCATTGAGGTCTGGACGGGTCATCTTGATCTCTTTACAAATCTTCCGAAAATGGTGGCCGTAAATCGCAAGTGTAACGGTCAGAGAGAAGATCTGAGGGCGGTGAAGCAGGGTCCAGAGCAGGGGCTTCCAATTTAATCCGAGAGATCCTGTATTATTTTACTTGACAAAGGAGGCGAGTATGGCGAACCACTACGAGGAGGACAGTTGGAGAAGACCTGTTCAGAAGATGGAGGTGGGGGACAGGCTGAACACCAAATCGCGCGTTATCACCAGGACCGAAATGGAGTTGTTCGCCCTTCTCGGCGGGGACACCGCCGACCAGTTTTTGAGTGAACGGGCTGCCCGGGAGAGCGGCTGGAAGAACCAATTGGTGCCGGGATTGTGCACCCTCAACATCGCTTACGGCCTCCTCATCCAGGCCGGTTTCCTGAAGGATATCGTCGCCTATATTGGGACCGATCGGATGCGGTTCTCGAACCCGGTTTACCCCGGGGACAGCATCCGGATGATCGTCGAGGTGACGGATAAGAAGAAGACGAACAAGGGCTGGATCTGTCAGTACGATTGGACTATTCAAAACCAGGATGGCATAAACGTGGCCGGCGGACACAACACGTGACTCTTCAAGGCGGATTGAGGCTGCAGTTGGCACCCCTTTCCCATGAAGGCCGTGGTAGGATGCCGTGGCCTTTATTTTGTCGAATTCATCAAATTTCAAGGGATCATTGATTTTGCCGATATAGATTATGTGTGAAAATATTACAGTCAAGGGGGCATTCGGCGGACATTGGCTTCTATTTCAAAACTGAACCTGGACGATCTCATCGGCCGGAAGGTAGGCTCATCCACCCTTTTGAAAGAGATTGCACGGGGAGGCATGGGGGCCGTATTCGCGGCCTATCAAGGCACCCTCAAAAGGCAGATCGCCGTCAAAATTTTACCCAAATCTCTCATCACCCCGGCGACGGCCCAAATCTTCCAGCAGGAGGCGGAAGCCGCCGCCATCCTGTCGCATCCCAATATCATCCCCATTTATGAGGTCGGAGACACAGAGGAATTCCTTTTTTTTACCATGCAACTGGTAAGAGGCCAGTCACTTTCCTATTACATCAAAAAAGCACGTAAAAATGTGCTGCCTTCAAAGCGAACCCTGCCTCTGAAGGCAACCCTCGATATCCTGATCTGCGTGCTTGACGCCCTGGATTATGCCCACAAACAGGAAATCATTCACAGGGACATCAAGCCGGGGAATGTCCTCATGGAAGGGCATACGGGCCGGCCCATCATCATGGATTTCGGAGTGGCTCAGGTGTCGAGAAGTTCCGACGAGGCCTCTTCCCTGATCGTGGGAACACCCATTTATATGCCCCCGGAGCAGATATTGAGCTCGGAGGTGGACGGGCGGGCGGATATCTATGCAGCCGGGACCATGCTTTTTGAGATGTTGATTCCGGGTCCGTTGTTTCCTGGCATGCATTCTATCCAGGATTTGCTCGCTCTGAAATTGAAACAAAAGAACCGGCTGTTTCCCAAAATGCCCTCTGAAATGAATAAAAAAGTCAACAAGGAGATGGATAAGATCCTTTTAAAGGCCCTTTCCTATGATCCGGATGAAAGATACGCTACGTCCGGTGAGTTCCGGGATAGACTGAAAAGGTATAAAAATCGCAATTTTAACCAGGTCCCATACTAAAATCGAAGACTTGCGAAAGGGGGGTGCAACAATTTGTTGTCGGCTCTCGGCATGAGCTTTTGACATCCATCGTCTATCTTTGAAAGCCGACCGCCGATTGTACCCACTCGAAGTCATTTATCCGGCATGGGGCCTTGGCATTCCTGCAGGTTGAGAGTCCCCCTATAGCGGCAGACCAGGGCCATGTCCCCGCGGCGTGGTTTCTTTACCGGGAAGGTGAATTATGAAAGAGGACGAAGCCAACAAACAGCAGCTTTCTCAATTCGGACGCACGCTTTTGCTTGTGTTCAACCGTTCCTTCATGTACCAGGCCAACCACCCTTACCTCCAGGAATCGATCGAGGGCGTGCATGAGGCATTGCGAAAGCTCCTTATTAAATTGACCCCTCTGGTCTTTATCTTAAATCGTGAACAGTTCTATGTGGACGAAGAGCCTCTAGACCCCCGCATCAATGTAGATAGGATGGTGGCACATTTCAAGAAAACCGGTATCGAGTCCCTTTCATTCTATAAGGGTTTGGAGAAAAAAGAATTCCGTCTCTTCCTTGAAGTCGTGACATCCCTGAACAAATACCCGGACGCTGAATCAATGAGCAAGGCCCTGTTCAGAAAAGGGGTCAATTTCATAAAAATCAATCATGTCTTTTATCAGAAAGTCTCCGCAGACGATGAGATCGTGTCCCGTGATGCGCTTAAAAAAGTGACGCCGCAAATCATGGACGAGTCCCAGGCCAGGACAAAGCAGATGTTCATGGACACCGTCCTGGAAAGCGTGCTCATGGAGGAGTTTGCAAAGACCCTGAATCTTCAAAATCTGATGAAGCGCCCCAGTGGGCTGTCGAAAGACATGATTGCCGCCGACCTCAACACGGCAAAGCAAAACGGCGACCAGGGCCAGAGCCCCGGCTTATTCCTGCTGAAGCAACTTGATGTCATTGACCAGGAAGTAGAAAAAAATCTTTCTGAAGGTGGCGACGTGGATTTGCCCGAGATGGCGAGTGCCCTCATTGAAATGAGAAAAAAGCTCGTTGAGGGCATTGAGGCCCAAAAGGCCCTGGGCATCGCCTATTCGAATGAAGAAAAAATATATGGAAAAGCCAATGAGATCACGGATAAGATCCTTCTTAAGCTCATCAAGGAAGAATACAGGTCAGGCAAAATTACCGTTTCGCGGCTGGCTCAAATTTTACGGAGAATGATCCCCGAGGCCGAGGAACTCAAACGCCTGCTTCCCAAGATCAAGACCGCCCTTCTCGATGAAGGTATGGCACTGAATGAATACATGGGTTTGCTCCGGGAATTGGGGCGGGAACTTCAGAACGAGGAATTGGCCGGGATTCTGGCAGAGAGCTCAGAGGAGATCGGCATTGAAGGAGAGGATATCATCAAGGAGGTCAAGGAAAATCCCGTCCAATCGGCCGAACTTCTTTACCTGGCATCCGAGATTCGCAAAGGGGGCGGCGATGAGAAGGCCTTGACCGATCTTCTCGTGGATTATGTGGAGCGGATCGGCTCGGAAGCGTCGCGGGATATCTCCCCGGAAGAGGGTTCGAAGGAAACACCGCATCTCAACAATGTTTTTACGGAGGTCAAGTCCAAGCTTATCCAACACCTGGGAAAGATGGATATAAAAGACGATGTCCTCGCACGGTTGGAGGGAAGGCTCAACCAGAGGATGGACGAGGTCCTGGACAAGATGAGACTGGAATGGGTCAAGTCTCAATCAGATCGCGATGAAAGCGAGCCTCCAAGACAATTGACCGTGCTGGAGACCCTGGAGCGCAGTGTAAGTGAAGAAGAACATCTTTGGGAAATTCTCGAAATGATCCGTTCGAAGGTCGATGCCCATGAAATCGACGAAAACGATTTCGGGCAGATTTATTCGGAAATAAACAATCTGGATCGGTTGAGGGAATTGGATCAGTCCAAGAACGGTGCCCTGGCCGGCATTATGCGGGCTCAGGGCCTGATGACTCTTTTTGAAAAAGAGGTTGCAAAGTCAAAGCGTTACGGCACCCCTTTTTCCGCGCTGGGCTTTTCTCTTGTAAAGGCCCGGGCAAAAACCAAACCGAAATCCGGGGCCATTACGAATCATGAGATCATGGATGCCCTGTTGTACAGATTGGCCGGGATCTTCAGGGACTCGGATGTCGTGGGTGAAATGCGAAAAAATAAACTGGTGGCCCTGTTGCCCATGACGCCTCAAGTGGAGGCAAAGGTAGCGCTGCGAAGGGCCTTGAAACATCTGCATCTCAAACCGATTGGTGTGGGGGGGGTTTTTCTTGATATAAAGGTCGCAGGTGTCGTGGCGGACGTCGATTTCGAAAAGAATCTCAGCGCGACGGCCTTTGCCGACCTCATTTCCATCCAGCTCATGGACATGGCCACGAGGATCAGGAGCATTCACGGCTATTCGTAGCAGGATTCCCTGAGATGTCTCAACTGTCTGACTTTTGGATACGCATGCGGCTGCAAACAGGACATGACCCGGGACATCGATTTCTTTAAAGTGCTAGATGTACACGATACGTCAAATTTGATGCCTTCGCAAAAAGCCGCCATCATGCGTGATTTTTTGATACACCACGAAGCGCACGAAGCACACGAAGATAAAAATATTATATGTTTTTATAACCCTTCGTACGCTTCATGTCCTTTGTGGTGAAAATTAGCTTTTTTTACAAGACCATCAAATTCGCAGGCCCGAAATGAGGCGGTTATCCTTTTGGATTTATCATGGTGAGACGCCTTGTGCCCTGAATCTGCCTGAAGTTTGCGCCTTCGCTGAGACACCTTAAGGCCAATTCGGGATTTATCACCCTTGTGCCCGATACGGCATCCACTCCATGGTCAAACAGGACCGGGGAGAGGGGAACCGTATCCCCAAGCATGACCACATAGGCCTTGGGGTCGCAGAGTTCGATGAGGTGTTCAAAGGTGTGGTTTGTAAGAGACGTGCCCGTGATCGCGACCAGGTCGGCTCGGGGAATGAGATCATCCGCATCGGCTTCGCCGAAATCTTCATCCCTCGGATTTTTTTCAATAACCCACAGTTCCTTTGAATGGTTGCGAATCTTCGGGATGAATGGAAAGTGCCCGACAATAGCGATTCTTTTTCCTTCCCCCTTTTCCATAATCAGATCGGCGGCATTCAATTCGACACAGGCTTCTTCCTCCGGTTCAAGGAGTGAGTTGACGGTCGCCATCCCGACGGCCGCCTCGAGGATCCTTTCGGAATAGACCATTCGGACCAGTTCCCATGCGCTTTTGTTCAGCAGGGAGCCCGGTTCTTTGACCATTGGCGGTTCCTGGCGAAGGGCATCTCGAGGCAAGGTTGCCGCGAGTCCGCAAAAACGGGTGAGAACACCGGTATGAAACACCCCCTGACGGATGTCTCGCACCTTTACGTCAAGGTCGAGCATGGATAACAGATCATCCAGGATTTTCATGGCTTATCATTTATCTCCTTTTGTGATGTGCAATGACAGGGATTACCCGTGTCGGGCATGCAACAGTCGCATGCCCGATTGCAGCGATGCGTGAGGGAAAGGTGCAGGGCATTGATGACCCGGGCTTTTGACATGAACCCGGGAATCGCCATTCTCATGAGGGCATCAGTTGGCGAGTTTCTCCTCCACCGCTGACCACAGGGCCTTTACCGCACGTGCCCCCTCAGAGTCCTCTCCGTATTCAAAGATGGTTTTTCCCTGAACCATTGCCCGGGTGAAGGCAGGATCAAAGGGTATGCGCCCCATTACGGTGACATTTTTTCGATTGGAAAAGTCCTCAATGGCCTTTGTCTGATCCGGATTGAGATCGTATTTGTTTACGCAGACCATGGCCGGGATGTTAAAGAAGGCCGCCAGTTCAGCTACGCGTTCCATATCGTGTCTGCCCGAAACCGTGGGTTCGGTGACGATGAGCACCGATGTGGCCCCGCCGAGGGAAGCAATGACCGGGCAACCAACGCCCGGAGGGCCGTCTGTGAGAAGCAGGTCCATGTTGTTTTTTTCAGCAAGCTTTTTACCTTCCTGCCGGATGAGACTCACCAGTTTCCCCGAGTTTTCTTCCGCTAGACCAAGCCTGGCATGGGCCATTGGGCCGAATCGCGTGTCTGAAATAAACCACTCACCGCAGGTGTTCAACGGGAACTCGATGGCCTCTTCAGGACAGAAATAATGGCATACCCCGCACCCCTCACACTCGATGGCATCCACCACAAAGTCTTCGCTGATGGCGTTCCAGTTGCATAACTCCCGACACAGTCCGCATTGGGTGCATCGATCGGGATTGATCGTCGCCGTGTGCCCGGATTGAAAATCGTGACGTCCTTGGATCCGAGGGTCCAAGATAAGGTGAAGGTCGGCCGCATCCACGTCCGCATCACAAAGGGCCTTGTTTTTTGCAAGTGAGGCAAAGGCGGCGACCAGAGTCGTTTTTCCCGTGCCGCCTTTGCCGCTGATGATGACTAGTTCTTTCATGAAGATCGCTCCTTGTTATCCTATGATTTCCTCGATTTGATGATGCAGCCGTTTGAATGCCTCTTTCCACTCAGGCATCACGTCCACGATCATCTCTCCCCGCGAGTAGGCCTCTGCAATCCTCCGGTCAAAGGGGATTTCCATCAGCAGGGGTATGTTTTCTTTCTCGGCATAGGCTTTTACCCGGTCATCCCCCATGTCGGACCGGTTGATGATCAGGCCGCAGGGAATTCCGAGGATCCTGACGGCCCCAACGGCAAGCTTCAGGTCGTGAAGGCCGAAGGGGGTGGGTTCCGTGACGAGGAGAATGAAATCCGCGCCCTTCATGGCGG
>CAZXWJ010000192.1:0-8436 GCA_964644375.1 uncultured Desulfobacteraceae bacterium
TTTGTTACCTTATCACAAAACACGACGAAGGAATCGAAAATTAAGCTTAAAACGAACAGGGTTTCGCCGAGGCAGAGGTCTTCCGCCCGGTTGATACCTACCATCAGGGGCGTCAGGACGGCCCCAATCGGCCCGTTATAGGCAAAACCGTAGGCATGTCCCCCTATTTTTCCATACACGGGGCATACGTTCAGACAGGCGCCACAGCGAAGACAGTTAAGAATCTCTCGAAATTCCTCATCGGCCAGAATCTTGGAACGGCCGTTATCCAGAATGATCAGATGAAATTCTCCGGGTCCGTCACACTGATCTGCGGTGGCCGGTCCCCCGATGTAACTCACATAACCTCCCAGTTTCTGAGCGGCCGCACCATGTGAGAGGAGCCGCAGAAGGATCTCGTGATCTTCCAGGCGGGCCACAATTCTTTCCATGCCCATAAAGGCGACATGGACCCTGGGCATCGTGGTGGACATTCGAATATTTCCTTCATTGGAGACCGTGGTGATATGACCGGTCTCAGCGCAGGCCAGGTTGCACCCCGACAGTCCCATATCGGCGTTAAGGAACTTCTCGCGCAAGGCCTGTCTTGCATCCTGGGTCAAGACAGGGGGATCGTTCGTGTAGGGGGTCCCGAGTTTTTCGGAAAAAAGTCGGCCCACCTGCTCCCGGGTCTTGTGGATAGCGGGCGCCACGATGTGGGAGGGTTTTTCTCCGGCAAGCTGTACGATATATTCCCCAAGATCGGTCTCCAGGGTTTCAATGCCTGCATCCATGAGGGCCTGGTTGAGACCGATTTCTTCGGTCACCATGGACTTTCCCTTCACGACCAGCTTGACATCGTGCTTAGCGGCGATTTCCAGGCAGCAGTCGACGGCCTCCCGCCCGTCCCGGGCAAAATGGACGTGTCCGCCTCTCTGCCGAATCTTATCCGCCAGGGATTCCAACAGGACATCCAGATTTTCGATGGCCTTTTTCCTGATTTTTTGGGCTCGAAGACGCAGTTCGGGCCCTTCCGGAAGCGCCTCATACAGGGCGGCGGTGGCAGGGCCCAGACGATTTTGGACATCTCGCAGGGCATCCTGTAATACCCGGTCTTTGAGGGCTTCTTTCGCCCTGTCCACATATTGCTCGGTGGTGACATGATTCATGAAAGTTGTTATCCTTTTCAGCCAGCAAGGAGTTGGGCGATATGCATGGTTTTGATGGGGATTTTTTTCCTGTCCAGCATACCCTGAATATTCATCAGACAACCCATATCACATCCGATAACCACGTCGGCGCCGGATTCCATGACGTTTTTCACCTTGTCCTCCAGAATGGCACTTGAGATCTCCGAGTACCGAAAGGCAAACTCCCCACCGAATCCGCAACACCGGTCCGAATCGTGCATCTCGATGAACCGGGCGCCCTTCACATTGCGAATGAGCTTGCGGGGTTGCTCCTTGATGCCCAGATAGCGGTTGAGGTGGCATGAGTCATGATAGGTGATTTTCCCGTCAAATTGTGCACCCAGATCCTCCACGCCCAAGACGTCCACCAGGTATTCACTGAATTCATAGGTTTTTTTGCCCACCTTTTCGGCCCTGGCTAACCAGCCCGCGTCATCCTTGAACAACTCGGGATAATGGTTTCTTACCGTGTTCACGCAGGAGCCGGACGGACAGACAATGATGGGCGCATCTTCGAAGATGCCGATGAACCGCTCGGCGGCATCCCTGGCCTCCGTTCGAAAACCCGCATTGTAGGCCGGTTGACCGCAGCAGGTCTGGTCGGTGGGGCAGTTTATGGAGAGTCCCAGTTTTTCAAGGACCGTGACCATGGCTTCGCCCACCTCCGGATAGAGGGTGTCGACAAGGCATTGGATGAACAGGGTGACTTCCTTGGATTCATACATGTTCTTTATATTACCTCTAAACTCTAAACTTCCCTAGTTGATAAAATAACCGGGCAGCCAGGTGATCAGGGCAGGGAAGATGACACAAAGCGCCAGTGCCACAATCTGCAACCCTACGAAGGGAAACACTCCCCGATAGATGTCCGTGACTCTGATTTGGGGCGGGGTAATGCCTTTGAGATAAAAGATCGAGTAGGCAAAGGGCGGGGTCAAAAAAGACACTTGAAGATTTATCATCACAAGAACGGCGAACCATACCGGATCAAAGCCCAGGGCCTCCGCAATGGGCGTGATCAGGGGTACGATGATAAAAAGGATCCCCATCCAGTCGATGAACATGCCCAGAAAGACCAAGAGGATCATGATCGCAAAAAGGATACCCCATTTACCCACGGGCAGGTTCAGGAAGAGGTTGGAGACGACGTCGTCGCCCCCCAATGCCACAAAGACGGTGGAAAAAAAACTGGCCCCCACCGCTATCAGCATGATCATGCTCGTGATGCTCAGGGTCTGGATACTGGCATCCCTGATAAGCTTCACGTTGAGGCGCCCATAGCATGCGGCCAGCAGAATGCTCGCAATGGCCCCTACGGCGGCCGCCTCCGTGACCGCCGCAATACCGAAAAAGATACTCCCCAGGACTGCAAAAACAAGAAAGCAGGGCGGAATGACGGCGGTGGCGAGCAGATAGAGCTTTGTTTTCCAGGAGACCTTCCTTTCCTCAAGAGGCACGGGAGGGCCGTCCTGGGGACGGAGATGACAACGAACGGCTATATACAGCATATAGAGCATCGCCAGGAGAAGACCCGGAAGCACGGTTCCCAAAAAGAGCTTGCCCACTGAAATTCTTGCGATGGGCCCATAGATCACTATCATGATACTCGGTGGAATCAGGATGCCGAGGGTTCCACCGGCACAAACACTCCCGCAGGCCAGAGACTTGTTGTAATGGCGCTCCAGCATGGCGGGCAGAGCCATCAGGCCGATCGTAATTTCCGATGCCCCTACCACCCCGGTGGCGGCCGCGAACAGGGCAGAAATGGCGATTGTCGTGATCCCGAGCCCCCCTCTGGTCCTGCCCCACAGCAGATGCATGACCTCAAAGAGCCTTTCCGCCACCCCGGACTTTTCCATAAAAACGCCCATGAAGAGAAAGAGGGGCACGGCCAGAAGGGTATAGTTTTTCATCAGGCCGAAAAGGCGGACGATGAAAAGGCCAAAGACATTCCCATCCATGAAAATCAGACCGAAGAGGGTCGCGATTCCTCCCAGGACAAGGGCTGTAGGGTATCCCAGAAAGATCCCCAGAAAAAGGCCTGCGAACATCAATAAAACAACGATTTCGGGGCTCATGATGCTGTACCTTTTCTGAGCAGGATCATCAGGCTGCGAATGAATTCGGCAACCCCCTGCAGCAGCAATAGAAGAACCCCGATGGGCATCACGGTCTTAAAAGGGTAGAGCACAGGTCGCCAGTACCCCTGCATAGACCGTTCGCCGATCTTCCAGGAGAAGACGACATAGGGGATCAGGGCGTATAACAGACCGATCCACAGCGGGAAGAAGAAAAGCAGATAGAAAATAGTATCGACCCAGGCCCTGCCTCTTGGCGAGAACCGGGAATAGAACAAATCGATTCGGACATGATTTTTGTGCTTAAGGGTATAGGCCTCACCCAGCAGAAAAAATGCCCCCCCGATCATGTAACTAAGATCAAAAGCCCATTTCGTGGGGGCATTGAACACGTACCTCGACACGATCTCGTATCCGGTTATACAGGTCAGTATAACCGCCAGCCAAATAGTAATCCTACCGCTATATTCACTGACTGCATCAATAGCATTCAGAACACTGTTTAATGTTTTCATATTTTATGTTTATTAGAGACCAACCATTCATGTCACTCGTATTGAGGTGTCATGACCTGTTTATAATCCTGATAAATCCTTCTGAATTTTTTCTGAGATTCCCAGACCTCTGCGAAAAATGGATCCTTCGCCGCTTTCTGGGCCATGAGTTTATCCGCCTTTGCCGCGAGTCCCTTCTGAATCTCAGGGCTCAGATATTGAATCTGTACGCCCTTCTCCTTGAAAAACTGCAAGGCGGAAACATCGCTGTAGAGGCATTTGGTGAAGGTTCTCAAGGTGACCGCCTGGGCTGCAATTTTTACGATCTCCTGCAGGTCCGAAGGCAACTTTTCCCAGGATTTCTTATTGATGGTCAGGTCAAAGAAGGTGCTGGTCTGATGGACACCCGGAACCAGAAGGTACTTGGCAATCTCATAGAAAGCAAGGTCCTTATCCATGCTGGGAATGCTGAATTCCCCAGCGTCCAGGACATTTCGCTGTATAGCCTCATAGACCTCACCGGCAGGCAGCATCATGACCGAAGCACCTGCTTCCGTCAGGATCTCCCCCCAATAGCCCGAGGTGCGAAATTTCAGGCCCTTGAAATCTTCCATGGTTTTGATGGGTTTATTCGACCAGGCCAGATCCTCTGTGGGAAGGAGCCCACAGGGCGCGGCGTACCCCAGGTTGAACCCCTTGTAGAGCTTCTGGTAGAGTTGCAGTCCTTCACCCTCATACATCCAGGTAAGATAAGGGATGGCCTCCATACCGAAGGGCACGTACCCGAAAAGCGGCGCGGCCGATAATTTGCCTACCTGATAAGTCGGGGAGCAATGGGCCGCATCAATGGTGCCCATCTGTGTGGCTTCCAGCACCTCCAAGGCGCCCATCAGGACACCGGCGGCATAGCTTTTGATAACCAGCCGGCCGTTACTCATCTTGTTCACCATCTCGGCAAAGAGATCCGGAGTTTCCTGAAGTATTGTCCCTTTGGGCCAGGATGACGCCATTTTCCATTGAATGGTCTTTGCAAAAACAACGGTGTTCATTCCGAGAATCAGACTTACACCCATCAAGATTGCAATCAATCTATTACGTTTCATTCTTAGCCTCCCTAATTAACATTGACCGTTGATCGGCAATCAACGTTTACCCTTTCCGTACCGAAATTCTATCAACTACTTGTCCCTGCTTACCGCTTTAGATCTCATCTAACTTTTATTTGATCTCACACAACTTCAACACGAAAAACTGCGGAGACCCTTATCTGTCGTGGCTTCATACCACACGGACAAAGGTCGGTCAACTTCAAAGTGCTTGCCGTTTCCTTTTGCATTTGCTTCATTTTTAAAAACAGGGATCGGATCCAGGTTACGCCATTTAAGTAAAAAAATTCGGCATGGGCAGGATTTATTAATGCAGCCTGATTTTGCAGGGCAAAGGCACCACGTTTAACATTCGAAAGGACATGCCCTGTTCGACGTGCAGTCTTAAATTTTTTCAGATTTCATCATGACATGTTTCTGAAAAAAATTTCGGTCCATTCACGCAATCGGGTCCAAGCACATTTTCAGGCCGATTTCTATGCGGAGGGGTTAGTCTTTGGTGAAAATGAAACCATCAAATCAAACAATTTATTTGACTTTTCTTGCAGATCAACTATTCTTTGTTTTCTCATAGATTGCCCGGTTTTGTGTTTTGGGCGGTTTCATCCTTAGGTATTCGACAAGTCTTAGTGACGACCTCGGGGTTATAACCGTTAGGAAATATCATAATAAGGAGGTTGGCACTATGGCAGAAGGCATCGTAAAATGGTTCAATGATCGCAAAGGATTCGGTTTTATTCAAAGAGATGATGGCGATGACGTGTTCGTTCACCACACCGCTATCATCGGGAGCGGGTTCAGGTCCCTTTCCGAAGGCGATCGCGTCACCTTTGAAGTCGAAAACGGCCCCAAGGGCTTTTCCGCGACAAACGTAGAAAGACTGTAATTATAAACATCATCCATAAGGGGCGGCCCGCTAAAATTTTGCGGGCCGCCCCTTTTTCATTGCGCCCCAAAACCCTGACCGGCCAATTGCCACTTAATCATGCAAGACATGAAGAAACAGGTTAGAAGGATCCACGTGGGCCTCGGCCTGTTCAAGGAGGTGTCGATGGTGGGTAAAAAAGATAACTTGGGTCTTCTCGGAAAGGCTGGACAGGACCCCAAGGGCCGCCGCGGCCCTGTCATTATCAAACCGGATCAGAATGTCGTCGACAATAAAAGGAAGGGGTTCATTATTCTCCAGGTAGGTCTCGAGACTTGCCAGGCGGAGGGCGAGGAAAAGCTGATCGGCTGTCCCGTCGCTCATACCCACCGTTCCGATGACATTCCGGCCGCCGGGCCTCACCCCGACCAGCACGGCATTCCCATGATCATCGTAATCCGCACGTATGCCTTCAAAGGAACCGTTTGTCAATTGGGCGAAAAGGGTGCCGGCACGGACCAGCAACGGCCCCTGATTTTTGTCACGATACCTCTCAATGGCCTGAGACAGCACCGCCGACGCAAGGCGGAGCCGGGTGTATTTTTCAACACCGCCCTCAAGGCGGGCCAGCAATCGCTGGCCTTCCTCCGCGAGATCAGCCGCCTGGGGGCTTCCCTGCATCCTCGCGAGTTCCTTGCGTTCGCCTCCAATGGTCTGATCGAGGCCCGACCTTTCCTGATGAAGCTGTTGAATGTCCTCCTCGAGGCGGACAATTTGGGGGCCCACCCCATCGGGGTCGACCGACATCACTTCTTCGACAAAGGCCTCAATGGTCGCCCCACCGCTTAGCCCGAGGAGTTGCCGTGCCACTTCCGCCAGTTCATTTTCGATCTTCCGGCGGTGTTCGGAACGGGCCTCCGCCTCAGCCAGATCCCCATAGTCTTCGCAATCCGCTTCCTCGCAGAGGGCCGCAAGCCGGGACTGAATTTCTGCAAGGCGCCTCTTTCCGTCCGCAAGTTTTTTCTTTTCCCGGGTTTGCTGGGTTTCCAGACCCTGCTGCTGTGTTTTAGCCCGTCGCGCCCGGGTCAGTGCCCCGTTGAGTTCCGTGACGATCCGTTCAACCGGTTGTATCAGCAGATTTGGATCCACATGGTCAGCCAGGCTGTTTACCCGCGCGGTATAGCTCTTCGCATCCCTCTCGATCCCCCTGACCCGCCTTTCGAGGATATCCGAGTCCTTGAGCTTCGTGGATATGCTCTTCAAATCCTCAATGACGGCCTCGGCCTGGGCCGGAGTGGCATCTTCGTCCAGGTGCAGTGAGCGCACAGCCCCTGTCCATTGTTTTTTCCACTCCGAAAGGCCGTCTTCCGCCTCCGCGGACCGCTGCAGTGTCTCACGAAGTTCCCCTTCCCGGTCATCTTTTTCCCGCAGGCACCGCTTCCGATCGGAGCGCCGTTCTTCGTTTTCCCCGATGACATCCTTCGCCCGGGAGATGAGATCTGAAAGGACCTCGTCCTTATCCACCCCGGATTCGCCGATTTCTGTAAGGGCTTCAGAGAGTTCTTGACGGCGGGCCGCTATACGGGCCTTCAGGGTATCTATTCGGGCCCTGCGCTGCCTCAATTTCGAGATATCTTCTCCGAGCATGACGATGTTCTGTGCCCATGCCCGCATCTCCCTCGGGGATCTTGGTTTGACCCCGACAGGGTCCCAAACCTTGAGCCATTCTTTTTTAATCCTGAACAGGTCCTTTTGTGCCGCCTCGAGTCCGGGGCGAAGGTTTTCCCTCTCGGCCATGCACGAGGCCCTTTCGGCAAGAAGTCCGGCCTTTCTGGCGACGCGATCCGCCTCTCGCCTGAGCCGGTCCGAGAGTTCATCCGCCTCTCTGACACTGATCTCAAAGGCCTCGAAAAGGGTGGTTGCCGACGGGAAGGCAGACAAGAAAGCGGCCGACTCCCCTTCGGGCGCCCCCCCGTCCTGCAAGGCGTGCCGCACAAATCGCCAACCCTCTTCCCGAAGCCGCCTGGCCGCTTCCAGGTCCTGCTCGGTAGGCACCTCCTGTTCGAGACGAAGCGCTTCGATCCGCCTTTCGACCTCCAAAAACCCCTTTTCCAGCCTGGTCATTTCCGATCGCATGTCCGTGAGAGTCTCCCCCGCACTCTCCAGGAGATCTTCGAATCGATCGATGGTTTCAAGGGCCGGCAGAGGGGCCATCTCAAGGGACTCAAGGGTGCCCGTAAAAAGGTTCTGTCTCCCGAGGACGATCTTCGCCTTTTCCCATGAAGCCTCCACATCGGCACTTTCCGAATCCAGTTGTTCCTCCAGAGGGGCATGGCGTTCGGCCTGTATCAAGGCTCGACGCAGCGGGCCCACGTCACGAGGCTCTTTGAGGCGCTTTATCTGTTTTCCAAGTCCGTCGATCCGGCCGGTGAGCCTGGTGACATCCTTTCGAGCATTTTCACGGCGCTCCGTCAGACGCTCATAATGCCCCCCCAGCTCGCGTATACGAACCGTCCGTGTTTTTTCAAGCTTAAGTGCTTCGGGGTCTTCGGGGGGGTATGCCATGCGGAGTCCGGACAGCAGGGCCTTCACATCCGATTCCAGCGTCTTTTTCCGCACCTCGAGCTGGGTTCTGTCCCCGGCGGCCTTCTGGTGGCTACCCAACTCCTTGTGAAGATCTTCGATGAGCCGGGCGTTTTCCAGGATACCCTCGGAGACCGGAAG
>CAZXWJ010000193.1:0-8435 GCA_964644375.1 uncultured Desulfobacteraceae bacterium
CCTCGGTAGAAGCCGGGGCCGTTCTGGGCGATATCTGTGATACGGGCCGTGTTCACGCTTTTTCTCAGTCCTTTGCCGTGCAGGTGGGGGCGATTACGGGATGCGAGATCCCAGGAGTAACCGGTCATGACGAGAACGGGAGTGAGATTCGGGATAACGTCGTAGAACTCAAGAAGAGCTATCGGTTCGGGCGGGAGAGCGGCATTTATGCGGTCAGTCAGGCGGTCAATGAGGGAATGGGCGATCGGGCAATGGGCCTTTTCAGGGACGGCCGCCATCAGGATATCGCATGGAGGATGCTGACCGGAATCCAAATCCGATCTGACACCCTCAGGGACATCGTCCTTGAGGGTGTCAGGGATTATTTCACGAAAGGGAACCCTCTCGATGTTTTTCGTGCCTTTGAAAGGTTCAGGTTCCTCTGCGCCCTGAGGGAAGGCCCTTATGGTGTGCATGCGGCGAACAGGGCCATAGAACGAGTTCTCCGGCAGGAGGGTCTCATCAGTCCCGGGAGAAAAGAGCACTATGCAGGCCGTCCCATTCTTATTACGCGCAATGATTACGCTCTGGGTCTTTTTAACGGGGACATGGGCGTCATACTGCCTGATCCTGGGATCACGGGAAACCTCAGGGCCTTCTTTCCCGGTATGGACGGTGGCTTCAGAACGTTTCATCCCCTCATGCTGCCCAAACACGAGACGGTGTTTGCCATGACGGTCCATAAGAGCCAGGGCTCGGAGTTTGATCGGGTTTGCCTGCTCCTCCCCGTCAAAGATTCACCGGTTTTAACCCGGGAACTCCTTTACACTGGCATAACCCGGGCCAGAAAACGGGTAGAGCTTTGGGCCACTGAAAAGGTATTTAAGACGGCCGTCTCCAGACGTATCGAGAGGGCTTCCGGCCTGCGTGATGCTTTATGGGATTCTTCGAAGGTGGTGTAACGGTCTCACTAAACGACTCGATCTTGGGGTGAAGAGGAGATAGAAAGTCCCATCTATCGCATCTTTTTGCTTGACAGTGTAGGTTCTTTTCCTTACGCTCCCCTCCGGACTGGGCGTGTGTTCAGGATACAGATGTCTAGCCTGGATCTTGCGGTAAATGTTTGCTGCTGCCCGGAATCCTTGTAAGTGTATGTTTCCCTCTGGGCTTCCGCATCTCGCTGAGGTACCGTGTGCAAAATTCGGCCTTTGGTGGGGCATTTGAAATATACTCGACATGTCACTCTTCAATTTATTGAAACGCATTCAGCTATGGATAGGTCATGTCAATCTCTATTCAAAAAGTAAAACTCATACCTCGACATAAGTTTCCGGTGATGACGTCTCTTATTTTATCTACCGAGGCTCACTGGCTGGTCTTTCAAAAAAAAGAATCATTCCCCCTATGTCAGGAAAAAATGGTCTCATTCATAAGTTGACGGGAGAGAAATGGCAGACATATCCGTAAAACTCCTGCAGTGTGCCGTGGCGAATTCTGGAAAATTGAAGATCGATCATATCGGATCCGGTGTCGGTGTTATTTTATATAACTCCGCCCAGAAGACCGGCGCGGGATTACATGTTCTTGCGCCCAAGTCCGGAACCCTACAGACCAAGAATCCCGTGATGTATGCTAATACAGCAATCCCCCATGTCCTCGGACAACTTCAGGCCAAAGGGGTGAATCCTCCCTTTTCCGTAGCAATTGCCGGTGGTGCCGGTATGATGGGAAAAGAGACGGTATTGAATTCGGGAAAAAAAGTGGTTGATGCGGTAAAGGATGCTCTTGCGACGGTCAATCTCAAAGTCAAGATTGATCAAACGGGCGGAAATAAGGTTCGCACCATGATTCTGGACATCGATGCGGGTAAGATAAAAATCATTTAGGGAAGGGTTCTCATCAAAAAAAGAGGAAAAGGGCTTGCAGAATGAGAATAGAATGTCCTCATTGTCAACATGTTTTTAATATCACGGATGAGAGGCTGCCGAAAAGGGATGAATTCGCCTTTCCATGCCCGACCTGCAAAAAGGTCATAGACGTGGATTTGAGGGCCCGCAACGGTAAGCATGATGAGGGCCTGGATCCGGTGTCTCCCTTTGCCTCCTCTCCCGATACGGAATTAAAGGGCGATGCCTTAAAAAATAAAATTTTGAGGTCCGTAAGCGACCTGCCTCCGATGCCCCAGACGGTTATCCGTGCCCAACAGATCATGCGGGATTCCAGTTCCAGCTTCGAAGAACTTGCCAGGGTCCTCGAAACGGACCAGGCCGTTGCTGCCAAGGTATTGAAGCTGGCCAATTCACCCTATTACGGTATGATGGGAAAGATCTCCTCTCTCCAACATGCGTCTGTCGTTCTGGGGCAGAAAACCCTGGAGGAATTGATCACCATAGCCGGGACATCTCATTTGCTCGGCGGCAAACTGAAGGGATATAAACTGGATTCCGGTGATCTTTGGCAGCATTCCATGGGAGTTGCTTTTGGGGCCAAGCTGATCGCCCGAAAGAAGCATCCCCGCCTTGAAAACGATGCCTTTGCAGCCGGGCTCATCCATGATGTGGGAAAACTGATCCTTGATCCCTATGTTCTTGAGAGAACGGCGGCTTTTGAGGCCGTCATGAATGACGGCAAGGAAGGTTTTACCAAGGCAGAGAAACGCATTTTGGGTTTTGATCATGCCGAACTCGCGTTCGAGCTGTGTAAAAAATGGAATGTTCCTCAGCCGCTGAGAATAGCCGTCCTATACCACCATGCGCCTACCCTTTCTTCTAATAACCCCTTGGCCTTTATCGTTCATGCTGCCGATGCCTTGACCATGATGAGCGGCATAGGCGTCGGACTCGATGGCATGCAATACCAAGTAGACGAGAAGGCCATCGAATATCTGGGACTTCGGGACGTGGATGCCAGCGAGACTATGGCCGGACTTGTTGAGGGAGTTCAGGATATTTCCATGCAAATGGAGATTGATTGACGGTTTTTACCTGATTTGAGTTTTGCCCCAATAAGAAAATTCTATTGCCCCAGTGTGATTTTTCCCCCGTGACGTTGAGACTCTCATTTGCATTACGATGGGGTCTCTGCGCGGATTCAGCTTTTGACTTTCGTGCGTTTCCTTACCTTTTATGCCTACTTGTTAGTAAAAATTACAACGTCTTGTGTCAGAAATATTTACAGTGTGTAAATTTTCTTGACATAGGTCCGTTTCCATATTTTCTCTGATCCCTCTCTTCATTTTAGAATATTATCTGTAAACGGCCGGTTAGGAGTCTAGAATTGAAATGACATCACGGCATATCAATTGCTCTTAATGAGCATCGTAGATTTCCACATCATCATCATCGACCCTGAATGGATTGCATCATCCAGCGGACACCGTAAATCAGCGGTTTGGGATGAGGAGATCCTGGTCCTATGATAAAAATATGTGGTTCTGAAATAAAGGCGATACCGGTTACCTTGATGGAAAAAGATGACCTTGGATCGCCTTTTTGTATTCGGGATGATTCTTTCGGAATATGCGAAAAAGACTGTGAAAGGAGAGGTGACCGTGAAAAAGATGTTGTGCTGTATCGCCTGTTCTATTGTGCCCTTTGCCCTGTTGTTCGTCGGAATGCATGTCGATGCCGTTGAGACCATAAAGGTTGGAATCGTTGATTGCTATACCGGATCGCCCACAATCATGACCTGTGATGTTAGAGATGCCTTCAGGCTTGCGGCCGAAGAAATCAATGCACGGGGAGGTGTCCTGGGTCGAAAGATTGAATGTATTCCTGTTGATACGAAATTCCGAGTGGATGTCGGCACCCTTGCGGCCAAGGATCTAATCAGAAATCAAAACGTGGATATCCTCATGGGTACCATCAACAGTAACGTTGCCCTGGCCATCAGTGAGATAGCGAAAAGGGAGAGGATTCCTTTCTTCAGCACCTTCTCCAAGAGTGAAAAAATTACCGGCGAAAAAGGGCATCGTTATGTGTTCGGCATTGCGGAGAATACGGCCATGGTTGGGAGGGCTGCGGCCCTGGGGTTGGCCCGGAAACCATACCGAAGATACTGGTTTGCAGGAGATGATTATGAGTATGGGCGTTCCATTGCAAAAAATATCTGGCTTTCCCTCCGGCGGTTGAAGCCGGATGTGCAAAAGATGGGAGAAACCTGGTGGGAACCCGGGCATTCGGACCTGATTCCCTATTTGAGCGCCATGATGAAAGCAGGCCCCGATGCCATCGTCTTCGCCACGGGCGGACTCAGCATGGTCAATCTTTTGAAGCAGGTGAAAGTGACAGGACTTTCCCAAAAAATCCCGACATTTGTCCATACTGCCACGGAGCTGGGTGTGGTTGTTTCACTCGGGCTTGAGGCCCCCACCGGTGTCATGGGCACCTCGAATTATTATTTTTACTATCCTGATAATCTCGAAAACAGGACCTTTCTTGAGGCCTTTTTGAAAAGATACGGCAGATATCCAAGCGTCGGCGCCCTTTATGGGTGTCTGACCGCTCGATTCATAGAAAAAGGCTATAATAAAGCCGGAAGTCTCAACCGTGAAAGACTGGTGGATTCTTTGGAGGGCCTGACCGTGGATAGCCCTGTGGGTCCTGTACGTATGCGGGCCTGTGATCATCAGACCGTCCTGCCCATGTTCATGGGCGTGACGAAGCGGTCCCCCCTCTACCCTTTTTTTATCGCGAATGATGTGAGAACACTGCCCGGATCTGATACGATGCCGACCTGTGAAGAAATTATGAAATCTCGATGTTTGCAATAGGCGAGGGTGTGGAAAATGCCTGAGATATACCGAAGCGGGGGTCCTTAATCCCCTGGAGCAGATTCGGCCTTCATGGTGTATCAGAGGACACTATACGTCTTGAAATCTTCAGAAAATGGCGATGTAATATAACTAAATATAAAACAAAGTGATAGGATAAAGATAATGGAAGTTTAACCTAACCTGAAATTCCCGTCCTACGAACAGGGTTTCTTTTCAATGAGGAAAACAATGGAAAAGGCCGAGCAGATGGGCTTTACTTACGCAGGGAGCCTAGAAGACGCCTTTCGTATCGGTTCGGAAATTTTTCCCCGGCCCAAGGTCCATATCTTTCCATCGGGAGGCGTCATTTTACCGGTCCTTCAATCTTCTTAGACTTAGATCACAGGAGGGGGGGCGTCAGTCATCCCTGTTGAGTCCCAGTTCATTCATCTTGACCAGAAGGGTGTTGCGGTGAATCCCGAGGATTTCAGTGGCCTTTTTTCGGTTTTGGTTCACGTGATTGAGAACTTCGCTGATATATTGTTGCTCAAAGTTGCTCACCGCCTTTTTAAGGGGTACATGTTTCAGGGTTCTTCTGTCCGTATGAGAAGTGGAAATGTCTTTGAGGTGAATGATCTGCTCCTTGGAAATGGTGAAACACCGTTCTACCAGGTTCTGAAGTTCTCGAACATTCCCGGGCCAGTCATATTCTTTCAGGGTCTTGACAGCTCGTTTGGAAAACTTTTTAGACGGTTTTCCCGTTTTTTTTGCGTTTTGATCCAGAAAATAATTCAGGAGTAAAGAAATATCACTTCTCCTCTGCCGTAACGGAGGAAGCTCAACGGGAAAGACATTTAGACGATAGTAAAGGTCTTCTCTGAATTTTTCCTGAGAAATGAGTTCTACAAGATTTTTATTGGTGGCGGCGAGAAATCTGGCGTCGATTTTAATGACGTTGGTCGTCCCCAGCTTTTGGAACTCCTTTTCCTGAATGACTCGCAAGAGCTTTGCCTGCATATTTGTGTCCAGCGTATCAATATCGTCCAGAAAAACAGTGCCTTTATCCGCAATTTCAAGTTTACCCATGGTGGTTTGAGTGGCCCCTGTAAATGACCCTTTCCTGTGGCCAAAGAGTTCACTCTCCATCAGCGTGGAAGGAATGGCCGCACAATTGATGACCACAAATGGGCAGTCTTTTCTCGGACTCAGGTTGTGGACGGCCCTGGCAATCAATTCTTTACCCGTGCCGCTTTCGCCCTGGATCAGAATGGCCCCTTCGCTATCGGAGATCGCATAAATCAGGTCAAAGACCTCCTTCATCTTTTCACCTTCCCCGATGATTTCTTCAAAGGAATGAACCCTTTCCTGTCCTTTTCGAAGATAGGTTCCGTCTTTAATAATATTGTGTTTTTTTAGGGCTCTTTTGATGATAGGGAGCACATCTTCAACCACAAAAGGCTTGATCAGATACTCGTAGGCTCCAAGCTTAATGGCCTTGACTGCAGTCTGAATTTCTTTGACAGCTGAGACCATGATGATTTCGGGCAGGGGATCAATGGATTTCAGCCGTTCGAGGAGATCCAGTCCGTTGATGTCGGGCAGGAGGATATCAAGGAGGATCAAGTCCACATTGGTTTTTGTAAATATTTTGACGGCCTCTTCCCCCGTTTCAGCGAGAAGAACGAAGTACTCTTCCTTCAGGACCGTGTTGAATGACTCACGGATACCATATTCATCATCAATAACAAGAATCGTTGCTTTTTTATCCATTCCTCATCCCACTCGTGCGATTGATTCCGCGTGATAAACGAACAATAAGCAGTGACCAAAACAACGGTTAACGCCGCCATGCAATGTTAAAATTTTGATTATATGAGCATATAAATCTGAATGCGTCAAGGGGTGAGCGCTGTTCGGGGTCGGTTCATCTGCTGTTAGGTAGGATTTTTAATCGTGATCAACTCTCTATTTTCGATAAAAAAAGCGCCTGGACTTGACTGTCACGCTCATTCCTGTGTCGAAAACCCAAGTGGTTCAGGCGTATGAGTAATTCTTCGAATTCATTCTATAGTATGGATCGGTAGGATTTATGACTTAAATTAATCCATAGTGAAAAAGTAGTATTTATGGAAAAGAAGTAAGTTGTATAAGTGCAAGGGCCATTCCAGATTATGTGAAAGAGCATAACCCTAGGGACACCCTCGAACTGCTCGGCGAACGCGATCCGAGGGTCGATAATTTTTCCGATCCGGAAACCTAGTCAATGGATTCGAACAACGGGATCTCCTGCACTGCGGGGGAAACTCTATGTGTGAGGGCCGCGGGAAGATCCGCAATGACGATATGGTGGCCTTCAGGATCGTGAAACGTGCGGTATAAGGCCATCCCTGGTTATGCTCAGGGGAGCATTGTCGAGGCATTCCGGTCCACCGGGAAAGGACTCAATAATCTTCAGAAAGTCAATGAAAGACGGCACGAGATCAAACGGGTCGAGCCGGTCAATCTTCGATAGACGTGAGATGACGATCAGACGCCACTGGAACCCTGGAATGCCTTCAAGGACTTCTGGGTGATGAAGCAGGATTCCAATATCTATTCGCCGTGTATCTGGGCCGCCGATTTTGTTTTTTTCACTCGGCACATTGTCCTGTTTGTGAACAAAAACGACCACAGTATCGAATAGTTAAAAGGTGCAGGCTGCAATGGAGATATCCTGGAGGCCGTGGAGGATGACAGGATTCTTTTCGACAGTGAAAAAATCATTCCTTATTCAGGTCAGGAGGGAAGTAGAGAGTGAAGATCGTTCCTCCAGAGCTGTAGCAGTCTTCTTTCTCATCGCAATGCGAACATTCGCTTATTCGTCCCGGACAAATATCTTTTTCTCTGGGAATGTATTTGCACCTCGATGAGGTCATTTCAATCTTGAAATGGTATCTCTCCGAAAAGATCTTCATTCGAAGCAGGTCCGCTCCCTTACCGCCGGCATTGAAGTCAAAGGGCCTCTTGGAGGAGTAATCCATTGTGTTCTGTGTCACAAAAAAACCTTCGAATATCCTTTTGCGGGCCTCTGCCCTGATGCCGACTCCATAGTCGTGGACAGAAAAGGCCGTTCCGTCCCCCTGCCTAAAGACCCTTACCTCAATCTTACCCTCATCCGGGGTGTTTTCCACGGCGTTTTTGATCAGGCCGTTAATCACCTTGTATAGAGGATCAGGCGGAACGTAGATTGGAGGCGTTGGCTCGAGGTGTGTCAAAATCTCCACTCGGCGGTGGGCCAACATCGGAACCAGGTCTTTCAGTAGTTGCTTGACCTCTTCGGCAAGCAGCATCCGCCGGGCTATCATTTCCTTGGGTCCGAAGAGATTTTCGATTTCTTTTCGTACTTCTTTGATAACGGTCGGATCTCCCACCCGCTTTTCAATGAGGGTTTCCAGTTCATCTGCGCATTGGTCCAATAGCAGGGTGAAGAGGCCGTAGCTTCGAAGTTGTTTGTCCCCCATGATATCTTGGGCTTCATATTGAATGTCCTGGATGCGCTCCAAATTCCTTCGAATCCTTACCATATTGCTTTCCCATCGGTCTTTGGGAAAATCGCCGAGAATTTTCATCAAGAGATCAAGGGACCCGGAAAGGATGGCCACGGGGGTTTTGAGTTCGTGGGAGAGATGGTTGATCACCTTGTCCTTTGCCCTGTTCAAGCTCT
>CAZXWJ010000194.1:0-8427 GCA_964644375.1 uncultured Desulfobacteraceae bacterium
GACCTGATCCGTTTGTCCATTGAAGAGGATCATCGGAAGAACCTTCTTCTTGTCAGCGTTACGGACAACGGTCAGGGAATCCCCGAAGCCTTATTGGACAGGGTGACGGATCCCTTTTATACCACCAGAACGACGCGGCGGGTGGGATTGGGACTCTCGCTTTTCAGGGAAGCGAGCCGAAGATGTGGGGGGGAATTCAGCATCTCTTCAAAGGAGGGAGAGGGGACGAAGACTGAAGCCACTTTCAGGATGGATCACATCGACCTGGCGCCGATGGGAGATATCGCGGGCGTCATGACCAGCCTGATCATGGGAAGTCCGGAAGTGGATTTTATCTACTCTCATCAGGCGGACGATCAGCGGTTTCATCTGGATACGAGGGCCGTCAGAAGCGAACTGGAAGGGGTCCCCCTCAATCATCCGAAGGTGCTGCAATATCTGGCGGAGACCATCCGTGAGGGATTGACCGGAATCAGACGAAAGAGGGAAGAATGACATCCGGAATTAAAGACCAGGCGGGATTGGAGTCATGGCGTATTAAAAAGGCTACAAGCGGCCGTGCGTTTTTCAGGTTGAGATATTTCCATGCCGCCGTTGCTGATCAGCGGTTTTACATCACTCCATCGCTTCAGTCATCCGGTATGCCATGAGAGATTGAATTTCCAGGTGCTTGATTTCCCCTGTGGGTGCAAACTGGCCCTGGTTTATCAGACCAGAATTCTTTATTCAAGATCATCAGACATCAGCGGTCACGGGAAGAGGAAGACCGTC
Organism: uncultured Desulfobacteraceae bacterium; assembly: GCA_964644375.1. Taxonomy (GTDB): domain Bacteria; phylum Desulfobacterota; class DSM-4660; order Desulfatiglandales; family HGW-15; genus CAYNYM01. The sequence continues at coordinate 772 of CAZXWJ010000194.1, forward strand.
CGTTCAAGGGAGGAGATGGCATGGCCAAATTGACCATTGAAGACCTTAAAAAGATTAAGAATCAAACCAAAAAGGATACGGCCCTCAGGGAGGGAGGCGCTACGGTCAAAATTACGGTTCACCTGGGGACTTGTGGGATTGCCGCAGGTGGAAGAGAAGTAATGGATGCCCTTCTGCAGGAGATGACGGAGACGGACCGGCAGGATATTCGGGTCATCACGTCCGGGTGTATGGGGATGTGCAGCAGTGAACCCAACGTTACCGTCGAACTTCAGGACCAGGAGCCCGTCGTATATCAGTTGATGGACGCCAAAAAGATGAGGCAGGTCTTCAAACGGCACGTGCTGTTGGGAGAAGTGCAGACCGATTTCGCATTGGCAAGGATGAAATAGTCCGGCCTGTGGAATGGGAATCCTTCGAGATTCGATGTCATCAGCACACATGGCGCCTAGGCCGGTGGGCTTGATTCTTCCTCGGTCTCTTACCCGTAAACCGTTACATACAGATTTGAATGTCTTAAGCTATTGATTAAGGAGATCAACCCATGAAGAGTTATCGAACCCACTTGCTCCTTTGTGGCGGAACCGCATGCCATGCTTCAGGGAGTGTGGCAGTTAAAGAAGCCCTGCAAAACGAGATCGTCAAGAGAGGTTTGGATCAGGAGGTGAGAGTCATCGAAACCGGCTGCAACGGTTTCTGCGCTCAGGGGCCCGTCATGGTGGTCCAGCCCGAAGGCATTTTTTATCAGAAGTTGAAACCGGAAGACATGCCGGAACTCGTGGAAGAGCATCTCCTGAAGGGGCGTCCCGTAAAACGGCTGTTCTATGTGGAGCCGGCTTCCTTTGAAACCATTCCGGGGCTCAATGAGATTCCGTTCTTTTCAAAACAATTGCTGCGGGTTTTGAAAAACAGGGGCGTCCTCGATCCTGAAAAGATTGACGAGTACATCGCCCGGGACGGTTACCGGGGGGCGGCAAGGGCACTGGTGGAGATGACTCCGGAGCAGATCATTCAGGAGATGGAAAAATCGGGATTGAGGGGTCGGGGCGGTGCCGGCTTTCCAACCTTTCTGAAATGGAAGTTTGCGAACCAGTCCCCGGGCGATGTTAAATATATGCTTTGCAACGCCGATGAAGGAGACCCCGGTGCCTTTATGGACCGAAGCGTGCTCGAGGCGGACCCTCACGCCGTGCTGGAGGGCATGGTCATCGGAGCCAGGGCCATCGGGGCTCATCAGGGATTCATCTACTGCCGGGCTGAATATCCTCTGGCCCTTCGTCGGCTCGATATCGCCATCCGACAGGCCCGGGATTACGGGCTTTTGGGAGAGGATATTCTGGGAAGCGGTTTCGATTTTGACCTCGAGGTCTACATGGGCGCCGGTGCCTTTGTGTGCGGGGAAGAAACCGCCCTGATGCATTCCATCGAGGGAAAACGGGGCATGCCCAGGCCCAGGCCTCCCTTTCCGGCCCAGCAGGGCCTCTGGAAAAAACCGAGTGTCCTGAATAACGTAGAAACCCTGGCCAATGTGCCTCAGATCATCCTCAACGGCGGGGATTGGTATGCCAGCGTGGGGACCGAGGGCAGCAAAGGCACCAAGGTGTTCGCGCTCAGCGGTGCGGTCAACAATATCGGCCTGGTGGAAGTCCCCATGGGGACCAGCCTAAAGGACATCATTTACGAGATCGGCGGCGGTATCCCCGACAATAAGGCCTTCAAGGCCGTTCAGTTGGGAGGTCCCTCGGGGGGATGCGTCCCGGCACATCTGTTGGATACGGTCACGGATTACGAAGACATTGCCAAGGTAGGGGCCATTATGGGGTCCGGCGGTATGATCGTTATGGATGAAACCACCTGTATGGTGGATATGGCCCGGTTCTTCATAGATTTCTGTCAGGAGGAGTCCTGTGGTAAATGCACCCCCTGCCGTGAAGGCACCAAGCGGATGCTGGAGATCCTCAATCGGATTACTCAGGGAAAAGGCGAGCTCAAGGACATCGATGAACTGGAGGAGTTGAGCGCGTTTATCAAGAGTTCGGCCCTTTGCGGCCTGGGGCAGACGGCCCCTAATCCCGTCCTCTCCACGCTGCAGTACTTTCGCGATGAATATGAGGACCATATTATCGAGAAGCGCTGCAAGGCCGGTGTCTGTGCAGACCTGGTTAAGGCCAAGTGCATCAATGCCTGCCCGGTCGGTCAGAATGTTCCGGGGTACCTTTCCCTGGTGGGGGAGGGGCGCTACGAAGAGGCCATTGCCCTGATCTACCAGGACAATCCTCTTCCCGGCGTCTGTGGTCGGGTCTGTGCCCATCCGTGTATGTCGGTCTGTCTCAGGGGGCAGACGGATGAAGCCTTGTCTATTCCCAAGATCAAGCGTTTTGCCGCGGACATGGCCCGAAAGAACGGCGTGACCATCAAGGTGGAAAAGGCCGCGCCAAAGGGGCAGAAGGTGGCGATTATCGGGGGTGGCCCCGGTGGTCTGGCTGCGGCCTATCACCTCGCCCTGATGGGATATGACCCCACAATTTTCGAAGAGCTGCCTCACCTGGGCGGCATGCTTCGCTACGGCATTCCTTCCTACCGCCTTCCCCGGGACATCATCGAGCAGGAAGTTGATTTCATTCTGAGTATGGGCGAAGTGGCCAAAACAGGCGTACGGGTCGGTCGCGATATCTCGATGGAAAAACTCCAGGAGAAATTCGATGCCGTCTTCCTTGCCGTCGGGGCCCATGTGAGCTCATCCATTCGCATTCCCGGGGACGATCTCGAGGGTGTGAAGGGCGGCGCCGAATTTTTGAGGCAGCTGGAACTGGGTGTTGCGCCTGATGTGGGCGAGAAAGTGGCGGTCATAGGCGGCGGGAATGTCGCCATCGATGTGGCCAGGAGCTGCCGAAGGGTGGGGGCGGAAGTGACCCTCCTCTACAGGCGTGAGAGAAAAGATATGCCCGCGGACGAAGAGGAGATCGAGGATTCCATCGAGGAGGGTATTGTCCTCAAGGAACTGGTCGCCCCGAAATCCATTGCCCAAAATAATGGAAGACTGGCCCTGACCCTGGATGAATGCGAACTCAAGGCGTATGATCGGAGCGGACGGCGAAGCCCTGTGCCCATTGACGGATGTGTCCTGAGCGAAGAATACGACACCATATTTTCCGCTATCGGACAAAAGCCGGATCTGTCCTTTACCGCGGCACTGGATGTCCAATGGGGCACGGTTAAAGCAGACCGCTACACACTTGCCACGAATTTGCCCGGTGTTTTTGCGGGCGGTGACGCCGTCCTCGGTCCAGCCTATGTGGTGGACGCCCTGGCCCACGGAAAGCGGGCCGCCCGGGCCATCGATCAATATCTGTCTCGAAAGAGAGGCGATAAACCCTGTGCCGAAGCCCCCCGGAAGATCGATGTTACGATGAAGGTGCCTGAAGAGACCATCAAGCAGGCCAGGGCTTTGATGCCGAAGCTGGGCGCCGATGAACGCGTCAAAGATTTCCGCGAAGTCGAGCTGGGCTTTGACGAAGAGACGGCCAAAAAGGAGTGTGGGCGGTGTCTCCGGTGTGACGTCAAACTGGACTGATCTTGTTTCTATGTTCTCCAGGGTTCCCTCTTGTTCCGGGCGGCCTCTTTAACGGGGCCGGCGCACCCGGTAATCGGGGGGTGGGGCTTCCACCTAATGGTTTTCGAAAATTGGGTCTCAGGCGCATTTTGAGAAGAATTCGGCATCGATTCATGCCTGTTCGACCCCTATTGTAACGATCAAAAACCGGTCCCTTTCCCGCTCGCCGAAACGGGGATTTCGAAGGACGAGGATTCTATAATAAGCTGAATTCCAAGTGCTATTTCACTTGTCAATTGCAGGGGAGTGTGTTAACAAATCGGACCGAAAATCGATGAGAGTCCGTGAAATTTTTTTTGTAAAATAACGGGCGAATACTGTCATTGAGCTGCAAACTTTACCCCAAGCGATAAAGGAAGGAATAATGGGATTTAAAAAAGAACAACTCGTTGCCTATTGGATAGCGGGCATATTCTTTGTGGTCGGTGTGGTGTGTTATGCCGCCTTTCCTGAAAAAACACCCGAACAGCCGGTGAGAATCATGTTCAAAAGCACCGGTGGTAAGATCCTCTTCGACCATAAATTCCACATCTCGGAGGAGGGATACGGGCTTGCGTGCACCGACTGCCATCATGACATCGAGGAGGAAGGGGAAGTCCCATCGGCATGCGGAGAATGTCATATGTCGGACAGCGAGGAAGATGCGCCGAAAAAGTCGGACGCATTACACTCTCAATGTATCGGCTGCCATGAAGAAGCGGGCGGCGGTCCGGCAAAGTGCGATGAGTGCCATATGCTTTAGAAGATCTGCCTGAACTTTTTTGACCAAGGTTGGCAGATTTTTTTCTATGAGGAGGTTGATATGATCAAGAGGTCGTTTTTCGGTTTGGCCAAACCCAAACTGAAATATCCGGTCGTTGCCGGAGGGCATCAGCTCGATATCAAGGTGATACCTTTGCCCAAAAAGGTGACCCTTTTTCTGAAAGCTGACAATATCGCCGGCGATGAACTTCTGATTCAGACCGGCACGAAGGTCAGAACCGGGCAGAAACTGAGAATAGGAGAAGACGCCGGAGCATATCTCATCTCGCCGGTAACGGGAGTGATCTCTTCCATCTCTCTAGATGTGGGCTACCTTGGGCAGAGCTTTCGAACGATTTCCTTTGATGTGGATAAGGATGAACATCTGGATCAGGAATTCAACCTCGCAGGGAGTTCTCTCAACCGGGACACCGCCTCGAGATTTATGAGATCCCTGCCAGGGGCATCTGAATTCGGAAAGATTTTGGATCCCCGGTTTCCGATAAAAAGTATCCTTATCAGCGGGCTGGACCAGGACCTTCTCGTGTCTTCCAACCGGTATGTGGTCAAGAACGACACGGCGGACCTCAAGGATGGTATTGACATCCTGAAGAAAATTTGTCCGGCGGAACGAATTGTCCTGGTGGTTCCCCCTGACCTCGTCTCTCTCACGGCCCAGGCGGGCGCTGAGGTGCAGGTCATGGAGCCGGATTACCCCTATATGCTGCCTCGGCTCATGATCAAGAAGGTACTCGGAAAAATTGTTCCCTCGATGGCGAGTATCGAAGAGGCTGGCGTAGGATTTGTGAGTGCCGAGGCCGTTTCGGCCCTGGGAAGGGCCTTTCGAAATCGCGTCCTGCCCGTTGAAAAAATCGTCACCGTTATCCTCAAAGATGAAAGCGCCCTTGTGGTCAAGGCCAGAATCGGAACCCCGGTAAACGATCTGCTGAACGCCCTCAATATTGAAACAGAACACGGTGATCGACTTGTCTTCGGCGGTCCCATGAACGGTCGTGCGGTGTATGACCTGGATACGCCCATCGGCCCGGATACAAACGCCCTCATGATCCAGGCCGCTTCGGAAATCGTCCCCTGGTCCGACAGCCACTGCGTGAATTGCGGTGAGTGCATCAGAATCTGCCCCGCCAAGGTCCCTGTAAATATGCTCGTCCGCTTGCTCGAAAACGGCCTCTTTGAAGAGGCCGCTGAGCGTTACGACCTGTTTTCCTGTGTGGAGTGCGGCCTTTGCAGTTATGTCTGTGTCGCACGAATCCCAATATTTCACTATATCATGTTGGGCAAATATGAATATGATCGGATGAAACAAGCGGAGGAATCCAATGCTTAACCAGAAGCTGTTTGTCGGTTCACATGCTCCCTATTGGTCTGACGGGAGCAGCATCAGGGGAAAAAGTACCCATATGATGCTCGCCTGTCTGCCCGCGGTGATTATGGGGATCGTCCAATACGGCGTTCCCGCCTTCAGGGTCGTTTTGTTCTCCGTCTCCTGCGCCATGATCTGGGAACTTCTCATGAATCTTGCCATGAAACGTCCCACGACCATAGGCGACGGAAATGCCGCCCTGATCGGCCTGCTTTTTGCCATGCTGTTGCCGGCCACAACGCCCTGGTGGGCGGTTGTCGTGGGAACCCTTGTCGCCATTGTCGTCGGAAAGCAGATTTGGGGCGGGATCGGATGCAATCCCTTCCACCCCGCATTGGTGGCTGTGGCCGTCGTCATGCTTTCCTGGAAGGGCCTGCTGGATTTCAATGAAGCCCTGGTCAACTACGATTTCGGTTTTAACGTGATGTATCCCCTGACCGCCCTGAAGTACTTCGGACCGTCGGTCGTGGAGAATTATCCCCTGGGCGGACTGCTCATGGGTCAGCAGGTTGGGGGCATCGGCGCGACATTCGCCCTGGGACTTATCATCGGAGGACTCTACCTGATTTTGAGAGGCATGATCCGATGGGAAATTTCCCTTTCTTTTTTGGTAGGCGTCTTTTTTACCGCCTGGATTTTCCATGCCGTTCATCCGGAAAATTATGCGGGCCCCATGTTTCATCTGCTGACGGGATACACCTTGATCGGGGCATTTTTTCTGTTGACCGAAGACTCTTCTTCGCCGGTCAATTTTGGGGGCATGCTGCTATACGGACTCCTGGCCGGCATCCTCACCGTTCTCATCCGGAACATTGGCTTTTTTGTGGATGGTGTGGTCTTTGCCGTGCTCTTACTCAATGTGGCCAACCCGCTGATTGACAAGATCAGACCAAAAGCCATGGGAAGGGAGATCGAAAATGCGTGAGATGTTTAAACTCTTTTTTGTGATTTTCCTTTTTGCCGCCGTCTCAGGTGGAGGGTTGACGGCCCTTCGCAGCGCGACGAAGGATCGGATCGAAGTTCAACAGTTGAAATTTGTGAAGGGGCCGACCCTCGCAAAGATACTGAAAGGCAGCCAAAACGATTACCTGAACGACCGTTTCAAGCTCACGGATGGAGACGTGGAGCGAAGTTTTTTCGTGGGTGAATTCGACGGCAAGAGGAACGTCGTGGCCTTTGAAACCTTCGGCAAGGGATTCGGGGGGGACATCGGGGTCCTCGTGGCCGTGAACCTGGAAACGGATGAAATCGTCGGCATCGGGGTGACCACACACCAGGAGACCCCCGGCGTCGGTGCGAGAGTGACGACTGATGAAAATTTTTCGGCCCAGTTCACGGGACTTTCCATCAAGGATCCCTTCAAAGTCAAGGCGGACGGCGGAAAGGTCGATGCCCTCAGTGGCGCAACGGTATCATCACGAGGTGTCTGCGGCGCCCTCACCGCGATTTCCGAAGTGTACATGCGGTTGAAGTCTCAGATTGTGGGGAAGATAAAAGCATAGACATTCAGGGAGAGAGAGTCTTATGGCAAAGAGCGTTGTTCAAGAATTTTCAAAAGGGTTATGGGCTGAGATCCCCCCCTTTCGGCTTGTCCTCGGGCTCTGCCCGACCCTGGCCGTGACAAAGGCCGTGGGAGACGGCTTCGGTATGGGACTTGCCACCACCTTTGTGCTGGTCTGCTCCAACATCCTCATTTCTCTCCTCCGCAACGTTATCCCGAAGCAGGTCAGGATCGCCTGTTATATCGTGGTCATCGCGACCTTCGTAACCGTTGTGGAGTTGCTGATGCAGGCCTATGCCTATGAACTGTTCCAGGCATTGGGCATTTTTATTCCTTTGATCGTCGTCAACTGTATCGTCCTTGGTCGGGCCGAGGCCTTTGCCTCAAAGAACGGGGTTGTGGCGTCTATGGCGGACG
>CAZXWJ010000195.1:0-8250 GCA_964644375.1 uncultured Desulfobacteraceae bacterium
GTTCGCGGGCGAAGGCGTGGGTCTCTCCCTGGCCCTGAGTATCGGCAACAAGGCCATGATCCGCGAATTGGATCTGCTCCAATACCTGATCGAAGATCCCGAAACCAGCGTGATCGCCTTTTACATCGAGGGGTTCGATAAAAATGAGGGCCGGGAATTCGTCATCGCCGCCGGCGACAGCCCCAAACCGGTCATCGTCCTGAAGGCCGGTAAGAGCGCGGCCGGATCCCGGGCCGTCAGCAGCCATACCGCCTCTCTTGGCGGGGATTACAAGGTCTTCTCCGAGGTGCTCTCCCAATACGGCGTGGTGGAGGCCAAAAACGAATTCGAACTGGTCTCCTTTTGCGAATCCCTCAGTTGCTATCAACGCTCCATCGAGGGGAAAATCGGCATTATTACCGGAAGCGGCGGGCATGGCGCCCTGGCCGCAGATGTCTGTTCCGATTTGGGCCTGGTTACCCCCACCTTCTCCGAAACGCTTCAGGAACAATTAAGAAAGAGACTCTCCCCGAGTATCCAGGAGATCACCTCTCTGACCAATCCCATCGACCTGACCGGGAGCGGCATGGACGATGATTTCATCCATGCGACCGAAGTCCTGAGTCGCTCCCCTGAAATCGACTGCATCCTGGCGCTCCTCCTGCCTTATCTGCCGGGCATCACCCTCGATCTGGGGGCCCGTCTCAGCCGGGTACAACAGAACGAAGGGAAACCTCTGATCGCCTATGTCCCCCATGTGGAAAGGTATCGGATGCTCATCGAGGGGTTCGAACTCAACCAGGTCCCCGTGTCCCCCTCCATCGAAGGGGCGGTATTGATGGCCGAGGCCATGAGGAGGTGCAAGCCATGCTGAACGACAAGATCCGAACCATTCTTGCCTCCGCCCGGGAAACGGGCTGGGTTCTGGAACCGGAGGCCAAACGCCTCTTGGCCCTGGCCGGTCTGAAGGTCCCGAGGTTTACCCTGGCGACGACCCCTGAAGAGGCCCTTCAGTTTGCCACGGAAATCGGCTATCCCCTGGCCGCCAAGGTCGTGTCTCCAAAAATCCTGCACAAATCGGATGTGGCCGGCGTGGCCGTCGGCATTGAAAGTGAAGAGATCCTCGAGGGTGCCTTTCACAGATTTTCGGCCCTTGAAGGGTTTTCCGGTATGCTGGTGGAAGAAATGGTCTCAGGGCTCGAATTGATCATCGGGGCGAAGATCGACTATCAGTTCGGGCCGGTGATCCTTCTCGGAATGGGCGGTACGGGCGTCGAGATTTATAAGGATGCCACGATGCGAATGGCCCCCCTGAAGGAGTCGGACGTTCGTTCCATGATCACGGGCCTGAAGGCCCACCAACTCCTCGAGGGATTCAGGGGGCGTCCCCCCATCGGGATGGAGGCCCTTACCCGGACCCTCCTGGACTTCTCGGACCTTGTGATGGACGTATCCGACAAGATCGAATCCGCGGATCTCAACCCGGTCATGTGTACGGCCGACGCCTGTATCGTGGCGGACGCACGAATTTTGCTTCAAAACAAGGGGAAAAAATAATGGACAACGTCGACAAAAAGAGCCTTTTCCCGAATTTGCCCTCCCGGATACAGGGGCTTGCGGATCTCGCCGAGAACCTCTGGTGGAGCTGGCACCCTGCCGCCAGGATGCTTTTTAAAAGGATCAGCCGCCGGGGGTGGAAGGAAAGTTCCCACAACCCCGACAAGATGCTCAAGGAAGCGCCCCCGGAACTCATGGAATCGGCCGCCGAAGATCCCGATTATCTGCGTCACTATGACGTCGTGATGTCCCGCTTCCAGAAGGCCCTGGAGGACAGAGGCTGTCTTTTGCTCAGGAATATTTGCGAACCGGAGACCAAACCCGTCGCCTATTTCTCGGCCGAGTACGGCCTGCATCACTCCCTGCCCTTTTACGCCGGAGGTCTCGGCTTCCTGGCGGGCGACCACCTCAAGGAGTGCAGCGACCTGAGGGTGCCTCTAGTCGCCGTCGGATTCATGTATCCCGAAGGTTACGTCCACCAGCGGATCAGCGACGACGGATGGCAGGAGAGCATGAACCAGCCCTTCGACCGGGAAGCGGCCTCGATCAACAAGGTCCGCGACGCCTCCGGGGGGCAGATCACTGTAAAAGTCCCCCTGACCGATCCTCCCATCTATGTGGCCGTCTGGAAGGTGGCGGTGGGGCAAGTCTCTCTTTACCTCCTTGATACGGACATAGACAGGAATGATCCCGGGAACCGGAAGATCTCCGCGCACCTTTATGCGGGGGACATCGAGCAACGATTGCGGCAGGAGATTGTTCTGGGTATCGGCGGTTCCGAGGTCCTGGCCGCCCTGGGCATTCAGTATGCCGTCCTCCACCTGAACGAAGGTCATGCAGCCTTTTCCCTTCTGGAACGCATTCGAATGCGGGTTGATGGCGGCATGACTTACGAAGAGGCCCTGAACCGGGTGCGGAAAACCTCTATTTTTACGACCCATACGCCCGTCCCTGCGGGTCACGATGTCTTTCCCTTTCCCTTGATGGAAAAGTACTTTTCTGTCTATTGGCCCGCCCTCGGCCTGGAACGGGAATCCTTTTTCAACCTGGGACGGCATCCCCTCGAACCGGAGAAGGGATTCAATATGACGGCCTTTGCCCTCAGGCTTTCCGGATTCCGTAACGGGGTCGGCAAGAGACATGCCGAGGTCACACGTCGGATGTGGGCGGCCCTGTGGCCGGAGGCCCCGGAGCAAGAGATTCCCATCGATTATGTGACAAACGGTATCCATGTCCCCACATGGATCGAACCCAAGATGGAACTCCTGCTCAATAAATATCTCGGGCCCGACTGGCTGGGGGATCATGATAATCCCCTCATCTGGGAACTGGTTGAAGAAATCCCGGACAAGGAACTCTGGCAGACCCACTATTGGTTGAAAATCAAATTGATCGACATTGTCCGGGAACAGGCACGGCGTCGCTGGGCCGTTGAAGGTGCCCATGCCTCCACCGTCCTTGGAGGGGGGACATTCCTGGATCCTTCCGTACTGACCCTCGGCTTTGCCCGCCGCTTCGCGACTTACAAACGCGCAGACCTCATCCTGTACGATATCGAAAGGCTGAAAAGGCTCCTCAACGACCCATGGCGACCGATACAGATCATTTTCGCGGGAAAGGCCCATCCGGCCGACGATCCCGGCAAACGCCTCCTCCAGCGAATTTTTCAGTCGGCCGTCAATCCCCTCATGGGGGGCCGGATTGCTTTTCTGGAAGACTACGGGGAGCAGTCCGCACAGTACATGGTCCACGGCGTGGATGTGTGGTTGAACAACCCTGTCCCCCCCATGGAGGCCAGCGGGACCAGCGGAATGAAGGCGGCTCTCAACGGGGTGCCCCACCTGAGCATCCTGGACGGTTGGTGGATCGAGGCCTTTAACGGCAAAAACGGCTGGGCCTTCGGCCACGAGCAATCGGCGGAAAATCGAGACCGTGAGGACGCCGCCGCCCTTTACGACCTGCTGGAAAAGGAAATCATTCCCCTCTATTACCGGTCTTCGGAAGACGGCATTCCCGGCGACTGGGTCCGGATCATGAAGAATGCCATCAAAAGCAACGGGGCGGCTTTTTCCGCGCGACGTATGATCAAACAATACGTCACTAAATTTTATGCGCCCGCATTAAATCATGCCCGGCAAGAGGAGATGTAGGATGGATCCAAACATAAATCTCACGGCTCTCTTCCCAAAAGAAGACGCAATCCCCGAGGTCTTCCGTTTACCTGCCCCGATAGAACAAAAGGAATACCTCATCGATGGGAAGATACGGGAATGGAACGGCCCGATGCAGGAAGTCCTCTCGCCGGTTTGCCTTAAAACGGACAGCGGGCTTTCTCAAAAATTCATGGGGCGTTACCCCCTGCTGACGGAAAAAGAGGCGCTGGAGGCACTGGAAGCCGCCTTTCTCGCCTATGACCACGGGAGGGGCCTGTGGCCCACCCTTTCCGTGAGCGACAGGATCAAACACACCGAGGACTTTGTCCATGGCATGAAGGAGAGGAAAACGGAAGTCGTCAATCTCCTGATGTGGGAAGTGGGCAAATCCTTTTCCGATTCGGAAAAGGAATTTGACCGGACCGTCGACTATATCAACGACACGATCGAGGCCTTGAAGGATCTCGACCGAACCTCCTCAAGGTTTGTCATCGAGCAGGGTATTATCGGCCAGATAAGGCGGGCACCCCTTGGCGTTGTCCTTTGCATGGGCCCTTTCAACTACCCCCTGAATGAGACCTTTACCACCCTGATCCCGGCCTTGATCATGGGCAACACCGTCATATTCAAACCGCCCAAGTTCGGGGTCCTCCTCCACAGGCCCCTTCTGGAAGTCTTCCGGGACGCATTTCCCAAAGGGGTCATCAATACGGTTTATGGGGAAGGACCGAGGGTGATCGGTCCCCTCATGCTCTCTTCCAAAATTGATGTGCTGGCCTTTATCGGAACGAGCGCCGTCGCCGATCTTTTGAAGAAGCAGCATCCTAAACCGCACAGACTCCGAAGCGTGCTCGGCCTGGAGGCCAAAAACGCCGCTATTGTCCTTTCAAAAGCGGATCTCGACCTGACGATCCGAGAGTGCGTTCTTGGCAGCCTCTCCTTTAACGGCCAACGCTGCACGGCGCTGAAAATCCTTTTCGTTCACCGCAACGCAGTCGATTCTTTTTTAGCCGGATTTTCTGAGGCCGTCAGTCGTCTAAAAATCGGCATGCCCTGGGATGACAAGGTATTTATCACCCCGCTGCCGGAGCAGGGAAAACCGGCCTACCTCACGGGTCTCATCGAGGATGCCGAAACGCACGGCGCAGAGGTGATCAACCCTGAAGGCGGAACCCATGTTGAGACATTCTTCTATCCCGCAGTCGTCTATCCTGTCAGTGAAAAAATGCGTCTCTATCACGAGGAACAGTTCGGGCCTATCATTCCCGTGGTTCCTTTTGAGGATATCGAGGAGCCGATCCGGTATATCGTCGACTCGAACTACGGGCAGCAACTGAGTATATTCGGCGGGGATCCCGATGTGATCGCCCGTCTCGTGGACCCCCTGGTCAATCAGGTCTGCAGGATCAATATCAACAGCCAGTGCCAGCGGGGTCCCGACTCCTTTCCCTTTACCGGGAGAAAAGATTCGGCCGAAGGGACCCTCTCGGTCTCGGATGCCCTTCGGGTCTTCTCCATCAGGACCCTTTTAGCCGCAAAGGAGACGAATCTCAATCGGAACATCATCACCAAGATCGTGCGGGAACGAAAATCCAATTTTTTGAACACGGACTTTATCTTGTAAGCGCTTTATTCCATGGAAAAGAACTATGGCCCTTCGTCTGCTTGAAATCATTCTTCCTGAAGCGAATGGGGAGCAAGCCAGAAAAATGCTGGAAGAGCAAGCCGTCATGGGACTCTGGCAGGACCATGTGTCGGATACCCTTCTGCTCCTGAGAGTACTCACCTCCGCTGAAATGACCGAAAGCGTCATGGACGCCCTTGAAAAGCGATTTTCCGGGGTGGAAAAATTTCAGTTGATCCTGCTTCCCGTGGAGGCCTGCGTGCCCAGGCCGCCCTCGGAGCCAAACGATAATCCGGGGATTGACTCACCCGACATCCGGAATGGAACATCGCGGAGCGCCTTACGAATCAGCCGGGAAGAGTTGTATGCCGAGGTCAGGGACGGGGCCAAAACTACCCGTGTCTTCATCGCCATGGTCATCCTTTCTTCCATCGTCGCCGCCATCGGATTGATGCGGGACAACGTGGCCGTGCTGATCGGGGCCATGGTCATCGCCCCTCTTTTGGGGCCCCACGTGGCCCTGGCTTTGGCAACCACCCTGGGAGACTCCGAACTGGGTAAAAATGCCCTAAAAACCAGTCTTATCGGCATCGGCATCGCCCTGATTCTTTCCATTGCCGTGGGTACGGTCCTCCCTCTTCATCCCGAAACCCCGGAGATTTTGTCAAGGACCCGGGTTGCTCTCTCGGATATCGCCCTCGCCCTGGCCTCGGGGGCGGCCGGCTCCCTTGCCTTCACCACTGGTGTCTCCGCCGTCCTGATCGGCGTGATGGTAGCAGTCGCCCTGCTTCCACCCCTGGTGACCTTCGGTCTCCTGATCGGCGCCGAACATATCGGTATGGCCCTTGGGGCACTGCTTCTTTTCCTGATCAATGTCATCTGTGTAAATCTCGCCGGTGTGGGAACCTTCCTCGTTCAGGGTATTCGCCCCCTCACATGGTGGGAGGCCGATCGGGCAAAAAGGGCCTCACGAAAGGCCATATTTATTTGGGCGGTGCTTCTTTCGGTGCTTGTGTGCATTATTATTTTTTCTCAGAGAAATTGAAGGCACAAACCATGGAAGACTTTTTTAAGGACTGGTTCTTCACCCCGGCGGTGCTTCGCTGGACGGCGGCACTAACAGGTCTTTTGGTCATCATCATCGTGATACGCCTTTTTGTGCGCTCCCTTCCCCGCTACGTCACGGATCCCGACACACGGTACCGGGCCAGGAAGTTCATTACCGTTATCGGGTATCTGGCCGGCATTCTTTTCCTGGTGGTCATGTTCAGCGATCGTCTCGGCAATCTGACGGTGGCCTTCGGCGTTGCCGGCGCCGGGATCGCCTTTGCCCTGCAGGAGATCATTGCAAGTATTGCGGGCTGGATTGCTGTATCTTTCGGTCGCTTCTACAGGTCCGGCGACCGAATCCAGTTAGGCGGAATCATCGGAGATGTGATCGATATCGGAATCTTGAGGACGACCCTCATGGAATGCGGCGACTGGGTCAAAGGGGATCAGTACAACGGCCGCATCGTCAGGGTGTCCAACGGTTCGGTATTCAAGGATCCCGTTTTCAATTATTCCGCAGATTTCCCCTTTTTGTGGGATGAAATCATGGTGCCCGTGCAATTTGGGAGTGATCCGGCCCTGACGAGACGGATTTTGGAAGACATTCTCGCGGAGGTGGTCGGCGAATACGCCGCCTATGCCAGGGCCGCCTGGGTGCAAATCGTCAAAAAATATAAAATCGAGGACGCAAGGGTCGAACCCATGGTGACGCTCATTGCCAATGAAAACTGGATAGAGTTCACCATGAGATACGTGGTGGACTACAAGGAACGGCGCACCCGGAAAGATCGAATATTCACGCGCATCCTGGAAGAGTTCGAAAAAACGGACGGAAGAGTGGAAATCGCTTCGACCTCGACCGATATCAATCTGGTCAAAACCCCTGTTTTCGATGTAAAGCTTTCCGAAAGCAGATAGGTAAAACAAGCCTGGAGGACAAGTATGAACTGGAAAGGATTTTCGATTGAAAAGCTGTGGGACCCGGCCACTTTTCTCGGGGCCCTGGTCCTGGCCGTATTCATTTTCGCTATCGCCTGGATTGTCACAGTCATTACCACGCGCTTGATCCAGCGCCCCCGTTGGGTGGTCGGCAAACTGGAAAGAAAAGTGGATCAGACCGTCATCCGCTACATTCTGAGGATAAAAAATCTGGTCATTTTCGTCCTGTCGGCCATGTTCTACGCCAGTCTGGTCCCCGGCCTGAGGGCCCTGGTGGGGACCTTCGTCGCCGGTGCCGGAATCACCGCCCTGGTCATCGGCTTTGCCGCCAAGTCCACCCTGGCCAATCTCGTCGCCGGCCTCTCCCTAGCCATTTACCGCCCCTTTCGAATCGGCGACATCGTGAGCATTGAAGAGGAATACGGGACCGTCGAAGACATCACCCTGAGGCACACCATCGTCCGGACCTGGGAATACAAACGGCTCATCATCCCCAACGAAAAAATCGACAGCATCGCGCTTATCAATTACAGCATCATCGATCCCAAAATTCTTTGCAGAATCGAGATGGGTGTGAGCTACGACACGGATATCGACCTGACACGTCGTCTGGTGCTCGATGAGGCCTCGAAATGCCCCCATCGGGACGAAAGCGCTGAAGAGCCCTGGATGAGGGTCATCTCCCACGGGGATTTTTCGATCGGCATCCGTCTCTATGTATGGGTCAAAAAAGTGGACGACGCCTGGCTGACCAAGTTCTGGTTACTGGAAAACATCAAGAAACGTTTCGACCGGGAGGGTGTGGAAATTCCGTTCCCTTACCGGACCCTCGTCTACAAAAAGGACCTGCCCCCTGCCCCCCGCGACGAAAAAAAATGACAGCGAAACTGGTAATTTTTATTGACAGTTACGCGACAGACTGGACATAATAATTACCAGTCAAGCTTC
>CAZXWJ010000196.1:0-8166 GCA_964644375.1 uncultured Desulfobacteraceae bacterium
TTTTTTTGAGGTTCTTTTTTTCGCAAAACCTTTATAAAGGAAAAGCGCCTTTTTTTCGATCACTTAAAAATTCACACAATAAAGATTGCACTACCAATAGTTTGTTAGCAACCTTTGCCATGCAAAAGTTTATTTTTAATGTATTTACACAGATCTCAACCATTCTCAAAACGATATCCCGTGTTTTGAGAATGTTCGCCCCTTTGTCATACCGCGACAGTTTATCTTTATGGGAGGAATAAGACATTCGATGTAGAGCATATGATGCGTACCCCACGGTCACCGGCTAGAGAGCCCCGACCTGAGATGAGGCCTTGAAGGAGTTATCGAGACGTTGTGTCTCGACGCCCGCAGTGTCCGCAAAATCAGAACGTCGTATCGATGCCATATTCCGCACCGTAATTTTCCACCACAAAATCAATATCTTTATCGCCGCGTCCGCTAAGATTCACCAGAATTGACTGGTGCGTATGTTCTTGCGCTAATTTTATAGCGTATGCAACGGCATGCGCGCTTTCCAGTGCCGGAATAATACCTTCCTTTTGACTGAGTTCAAAGAAGGCGTCCAGGCATTCTTTGTCCGTGATCGTAGTATACTGCACCCGGCCTTTATCCTTCAGCATCGAATGTTCCGGTCCCACCCCCGGATAATCCAGGCCACTGGCAATTGAGTAAACCGGTGCGGGGTCGCCATTGTCATCTTGCAACAGGTAGCACTTGAAGCCATGAATCACGCCCGGTTTGCCGTAGGTTAATGTTGCGGCATGGTCGCCGGGTTTAAACGAACGGCCGGCGGGTTCGACCCCATGTATAGCCGTCTCATCATCATCTAAAAAGGCGGAAAACAACCCCATGGCGTTACTGCCGCCGCCGACACAGGCCACGATATTATCCGGCAGCTCACCAGTCATTTCGTAGAATTGTTCCCGGGCTTCGATTCCGACAACTCGCTGAAAATCGCGTATCATCATCGGGAACGGATGTGGCCCGACCACGGAGCCGATACAATAGAGTGAATTTTCCAGGTCTTCTACGTACGCTTGAAAGGCCGAATCAACGGCTTCTTTCAATGTCTTCAGGCCCAATGATACCGGCACGACATTCGCTCCGAGAATGTTCATGCGGACAACGTTTGGACGCTCTTTTTTGATATCGACTTCGCCCATATGTATTTCGCATTCCAGGCCAAAATATGCGGCAGCCGTTGCCAACGCCACGCCATGCTGTCCGGCCCCGGTTTCGGCAATCACTTTTTTCTTTCCCATATATTTGGCCAATAAGGCTTCACCCATGCAATGATTCAACTTATGCGCACCGGAATGATTGAGATCTTCGCGTTTTAAGTAAATACGTCCGCCGTATTGTTCTGACAATCGGCGGCAGAAATAGACTGGAGTGGGACGGCCCTGGAAATGTTTTCGAATCGAACGCAGTTCAAGAATGAATTCGTGGGATTTACTAATCGAGTAATACGCATGCGTAATCTTCTGCATTTCTTGCTGCAAAATTTCCGGAACCAGTGCTCCGCCGTATTCGTTAAAATACCCCTCTTGGTCAGGGGTTTCTTTAAAGTAATTCATTCCTCTCTCCTTACATTTATGAAAAATATTGATTGAGCAGAACCATCAGAACTTTTTCCGTAAACCGGACAAACAGGCAAGAAAGTTTTACGCAAAAAGTGAGAAATCATGATGAATCATTTCCTCATTCACACACGTTTTTATGGCAGACCGGCATTCAAAATGCGTGAAGAAGGGGAGTGCCCAAATTTAACTGGGTAAAAATTCCCGTTTATGGCACCTGTGGGTGACCTGCCCTGTTCAATGCGCAGCCTATTTAACCGGGGTATGCCAGATGTAACCCGGAATGAAGCTCCCCATGGCAAGCTGTGGGGTATCACACGGAATTACGGCGGAGCCAACCCGTCTTCGCTCTGACGAGCTTCGCTGTGGTTCGTCTCGCCATCATTGTCGGGCCGAAGCCCCTGGCGAAGGCTGATCATCCCTGCAATCCAGCTTCCAGCGGGACAGGGTATTTTGGCAGAACCGAATAAAATGTCGTTTTACTCTTGCCATTCCCAGCATCCTATAACGCCCTTTTTGGCATCCAAAACGGCATTACAGGGCATTATTTAGCCCCAATTTGGCAACATTAGCAATTCATTTCAGCAACTTACCGTAACCCGACCCCGCACTCAATCCTGTTTTTTACGATATTTCTTGTCTTCTTTCAGTTTCCCCTTCATACTTCTAACGAGTGCATTATCAGCCGAAAGGGAACTCTGAAAACGCCGATGGTAATGAATACGAGATGCGCCAAAACAAGGCCAATGCGGTGGAGGCCCGCCCCCTCTGGACAGGTGCACGCAAATGTTGACATTCAGTATTATTTGACGAATCTATAGAGCAGGATATCTTCAACATTCCGCCTTGAATCAATAACGGACAAAACAAAAACCGTTGTATCTGATATTCTGTATATAATTCGCCAGGGAGCGATGATTAATTCTCGGTAGGTGTGTATGCCTTGGCCTTTCAACTCCGGTACAATTCTACCACGATCGGGCTCAGTATAAAGATCGGATGCTTTCAGTTTTATTTTTTTGAGTAATTGGGAGGCGTTACCTGGGCTATCTATCGCTATATATTCAATAATTTGATTTAAATCGTTTTGCGCTACAGCAGCCCATGTAATTAGATACTTCTTGCTCATTTATGGCTTGCTTTCAATGAATTTTCGATTCCATCGAAAACATCTTCTTGTGATTTAATTCGCCCCCCCCTGATGTCGGCTTCACCTTCAGAAATAAGCTTTAATATGCCGATAGCATTGCGCATATTTTCATAACTTTTAGGGTCTTGCAGTATGGCTCTTGGCTCACCGTTTTGGGTAATTATTACAGGCCGATGCGTTTCATTAATTTGATTGAGTAAATCAGCGGCTCGCGATTTCAAATAAGTAACCGGCTTTATATCACTTGTAATATTCATAACTCTTCCCTCCAGTCCGAAAATGGTATCATATTCGGACTGGAAGTCAAGTTTTAATGCCAACTTCATGGATTAGCGGCCGCAGCGTTTTTTCGCGGTTCGCTGAAGCCGCTATGCGCTTTTGTATACGTTGTTCCTATGGTATTCGAGATATGGTTTGTGTCGTTCTCGAATTTCGATTTTCATATCCATAGATATCCCGAATTGATCATATTCATTTTTGCATATTTTTAAATCAAATTCTTTAGTTCGAATCAGATCCTGAATTTTAATTTCATACTCGATCACTTTGTTACATGAAAAGGACATTTGCTTGAGTCTTTTAATGATTTCCTGCACCCAACGGCTTGAATAGCTCTCCTGCTGCTTTTTTTGATCTTCCGCGGTATTGCTTAAAAAGTTCTTCGGTTGATGAAAAATAGTTGATGTCAGAATTTTTCATGTTGCCACTGCTATGCTAACAATGTATGGGCGGATCCGCATATGAGCCCACTTGAAAGTTCAATCTTCATCAATGGGACTGCGAACACCAACAGGTCATCTGTTAAGGACATGGGTATAAATCATCGTCGTTTTGACATCATTATGACCGAGAAGTTCCTGAATGGTATCCAGCGGTCAGCGATCAGCATTCAGCCATCAGCTCAATGTGTTGCCTTTTCGTGACTTTTTCACGGCAGATAATGTCTGTATAACTGCGAGGCATTCCGTATGAGGATACCCGGCTTCGCTCTATTGAGCTTCGCCGTGGTTAGCCCCGCCCTTCATCTACTAAGGAGATGAAGGGCGGGGCGAAAAAAAACTCCAGATCTCGTCAAATCGAGAAATGGAACTTCTGTGCCCTTCATGAAGTCCCTCCTGGCCAGTACAAAGTTCCGTTTTGTGCGGTGCAATCTCTGTGTTCTCTGAGATCTCTAGGGAACGCAGTGAACGGGTGTGAGAAATGTTTTTGAATCTTGGATGAGGAAAAAGGGGACGTCCTTAAATAATCCAATAATTAATCCAGCAACAACCTTATCCAACTATTTAAGGACGTCCCGCTGAGTATGTCCAAGTTTATTTCTAGTGTTTTTCGCGGTCCACCTTCCCGGTCCGGCTGCGCGCACCGAGAAGCTTCATCAACCCTTCAACCAGCCCCCGCATTTGATCCGCATGGTTCCGCATTTCTTCAGAGATCGCGGCCGAAGTCTGGAGACCCGATGCATTATCCTGAACCACCGCGTCCATTTGGGACATGGCGGTGTTGATCTGACCGATTCCTTTGGCCTGTTCGTCGGATGCGGTCGCTATTTCCGTGAGGAGTTCGGCGATCTCGGACGCCCGTTTTGAGACTTTCACGAAATCATCATTGGTCCGGATCACCAATGTGGATCCCGCCTTCACCTTGGACACGGTATCCTCGATCTGTTGGGCCGTATCACTGGCCGCCTCGGAGGCCCGCAAGGCCAGGTTTCGGACCTCGTCCGCCACCACGGCGAATCCTGCCCCGACCTCCCCCGCCCGGGCCGCTTCAACCGCCGCGTTGAGGGCCAGGAGATTCGTTTGAAAGGCGATTTCATCGATATTCTTGATAATCCTCGAAGTCTCCTCGCTGGACCTTGTGATCTCGTCCATGGAGACAATCATTTCATCCATGGACCTGTCGGCCTGAGTCACCACTTCAGTGGCCTCTTTCATGAGTTGATCGGCTTTCCTGGCATGTTCAGCGTTCTGGGATGTCATGCCGGACATCTCTTCAATGGAGGCGGATGTCTCCTCGATGGATGCGGCCTGCTGCGCCGCCCCGTCAGCCATCTGTCTGCTGGACTCTGAAACCCGTTTCGCCCCGTCGGCTACCTGATCGGCTCCCCCCTCCAGCCCGTTCACCGTCTGAAGAATGGACCGGGTGATACGTCCGGTCATGAGCAGTGAAAAAGGAATGGCCGCGAGAATACAGATCAGCCCCACACCCCCGAGAAGTTTCAGCATCTGCAATGTATTGGCCCTGGCAATGTCGAGCGAATAGAGGGAGACAACAGCGCCCGCCGGTCTCCTTTGAGCCCCGAGAACGAGGGTACCCGTCATGAAGCGGCTCTGGTTCACAGCCGTTTCGTCAATGGCGATGGTCTTTCCATTGACCGTCTCACTTCCCCCGGCCCCTGAATCTGAATCGATATTCAGAATGTTGAAACCAGGCAGTGTGCCCAGGCTCAACCCATTCCGGGTAAAAACATTGATCTCGGAACCTGTAAACGCCTGCATTCGAGAGAGAAACGTCTTATTAATCCGTCGAATGGCGGTCACGAATCCTGACGGCTTCATCATCGGTTTATCTGAATCATCTGTGTAGAACGGAGCCATGGCGATTGCCGACCCGGTCACCCCGACGAAATTCACAAGGGATTCATAGGAGAATCCATCTTTTTCTGGGGCCTTTCCAGCAAAATGCCAGGCCTCACCCGGCAATTTCTCGTTCTTTTTCCACGATTCATCGCCGATCTGATCCCCCGGCTTGAGACGCACCAGATTGTAAACCGTTTTCCCCTTATCCCGGTAACGATATCCCGCCAGGGCATAATCATGCTCAATTCGAACAAACGCTTTCAGGTCTGCCTTCATGTCATAAGCCGCCACCTGCCAGATCTGGTTGACAACGGCCGCAGAATAGAGTTTTCGAACCATTTCCTCATAGCTGTTCCGCGTCATTTTGATATTGTCGTTAAACTCAACCAGGAATTTGATATTGTTGCCCAGATCTCCCGCTGTAATGATCTGCCTGGCATCGGCAAGCGTTTTGTCCTGTAAGTCCTTCAATTCACGTTGAATCACCGTGAATGATTTTTTCAAGGACTCGAGGGATGCGTCTTTATTCTGTCGATTCACAGTAAAGGATACGATTAAAGTAGAGAAAATTATCGTTAGTGCAACGATCATGGAGACATAAATGGCCATTTTGTGCTTGAACTGTATGGTTCGCATACTCCCTACCCCTTTTTTATGTATTAATGCCCGTCAAAAAGATCGTTTTAACTTCATATCGGCTTCGCAAAGCGAAACATTAAAAAATCTACAAGGACCATTGATATTCCATTAAAATTCTCAAGATCTTTTTAACCAAACGAATTATTTACATACATAGGCCAAAAAAGACATAATCGATTTAAAATTTGGTTAAATTGCATGATACCCCTTCCGATAAAACTTCACTCAATGGAAGGAGATGCCAATGAACCGGGGCAGCACCATTTTTTCCCAGGTTCTTGATTTTCTGCCGAAGCAGAAGTCTCGCCGCTGCGTCGATCGCTATAGCGGGATAAATTACCCATCAGGCTTCGCCTTCGGCTACGCCCCGACACGTAGGTGTCATAAAAAGAAATTTCTGGGGTTCGATTGGACCAGGGGCGTGTTGGAAACTCAACACAACGCCTTGAACCCGATGGGTGACTGACGCGGGCGATAATGCCCAGCACAAATTTTAGCCTGAAATAGCGGCGTGGAACGGAATAATTACGGCGCAGGGAATTGTCTTTCAAACGAACAAAATGTCAAAGAAAAACGATTGGGTTTTTCTAATGGTGAGGTGTCTTTTTATTTGACAAGCCCTTTAATGGGCGACCTCAACTCCATGACCAATCAATGGTCAAAAGAAGAGAGCATCACATCCAGAAAATCTGTTACAGCTATGTGATTTCCTCCACGCAAGGCGAATATCACTTGCTGCATTTGCTTAACTCGTTCAGCCCCTACCCCCCAGTTTGCAAAGCGGTAAAACTTGTCGAACAGCATTTGCTGAGTGCAAATTCCTAAATCAGGGTCAAACTCAATGGTAATGGTAATAATGGGTGGTAATGGGGTCGGCAGGTAATGGGGCAAAAGCAGGTAATGGTAATTGGTAATGGGGTCGGACCAAGCATTTACATGCCATCCTATTGATATTCAACCAGTATTTCCCCAAAAGCACTCATTTCGCGGCCTTAGAACAGCATTTTCACCCCAAAAAATGCCCATGTAAGCCGCTGGGGGCTCCCGGAGTTCATAGCTCCCATCACCACCAATCACCGCGCGCCCCTCCCCTTTGTTCCCAAGGGCTCCCTTCGCGGCGGAGACAAATGCCTCGCTACCCACAGCAACACTCTCCGTCCACTTCCCATCTCGAAGGCAATTACCTCCTCCAAGCGCTTCCTCAATCCACCCACCATAGGTAGCGGACAAATCATCCATCGAGTCAAAGTTTAGCAAACTTTTCAGTCCATCGTGATCAATCAGTACATATCGTTGCCGTGGTGTCAGAATCTCATTGTATCCACAAAACCCCCACTCCGATGGATGCCCAACAACTCCCGCACGAACCATATTGAGGTCAATGTAAACAAGACACTGAAACAAATGTTTGTCTGCTTCTATCGCCGTCGCGTGATAGCGATCTTCCCAGTAGGCACCTTTTCGACCCTTCCTCTTATTGAATTCCTGGCCGGTCCTGCCCGCTATCAATTGAATGGATTTGGGTATCGCGTCTCTATGGAATTGTCCCTGACAAGGAGATGGACATGGTTGGAAGTCACCGCATAACTGAGCACGCTGAGACCATAGCGCTTTTTGGCCTCAAATACCCAATGGAAGTATCGGCGGCGATCTCTGGCGAATTTCAAGAGGAATTCCTCTTTATGACACCGATGCGTTATGTGCCAGACATACCCAGGTATGTAATGTCGATTCGCACGTGCCGTTCTATAGGACCTTTCTTAGAATACCCATTTGCCCACCAAAAATAGCATTCTAAGCCCTCAAGTAGACGTTTTGCAATTAATTTAAATGACTATTTCAAGCAGTTATATTCGTTTTCCTTGGTCCGACCCAGTTCGCACAACAACATAAAGACAAACCGGGAATTTTAATTGTCGCTGGAGGGAAAATATAGTTGACGTCAATCAGTTTGGTTTTTGTGTATTTGGACCGCCCCTCATTGTGTCTTTTCAACCGCTCATCCAGGTCCTGAGTAGATCCAATGTAATAGGTGCCATCTTTTTCCGATTGGAGGATATAGACGTAATAGGGCATGGGGTTTGTTTATGTTTACGACTCTTGTCGGTCAATAAAAAAGCCTGTCACGCCGTTTTCACAACGTAACAGGCTCATTATTTCAATGGCGGGAGCGACGAGACTCGAACTCGCGACCTCCGGCGTGACAGGCCGGCGT
>CAZXWJ010000197.1:0-8110 GCA_964644375.1 uncultured Desulfobacteraceae bacterium
AGTATTCCATCGTGCTGAAGGATTCCGCTATAGCCTATGCCCTGGGGGTCACCGATATTATGGCCCGTGCCCATTTCGTTGCATCGAGGACCTATCAGCACCTCCCCCTCTATTTTACAGCAGGCTTGATATTCCTTATTTTCACCTACCTGGGGACCAAAGGCCTCAGGACATTGCATGAAAGGGTCAGGATTCCGGGTTATTCGCAATAAGGAAATGATTTTAATGGTTGAAAAGGACCCAGTTTTAAGAATTGAAAATATCAGCAAACGGTATGGGGAAAAAGAGGTCCTCAGGGGGGCCTCGCTCTCCGTCAATGAGGGAGATCTGAAGATCCTGATCGGTCCCTCGGGGGGAGGGAAAAGCACCCTGCTTCAATGCATTAACTTTCTGATCATGCCCGACAAGGGCCGCGTATGGCTGGACGGAAGAGAGATCAACCACCAGCAGAAAAGGGAACTCTATGCGTACCGGCAAAAGGTCGGCATGATTTTTCAGGACTTCAACCTCTTTGATCACCTCACCGCGCTGAAGAATGTGGAGATCGGCCTTGTGAAGGTGAAAAAGATGCCCAGGCAGACGGCGAGAGAGAGGGCCGTCCTGGAGCTGGAGAGGGTCGGTCTCAAAGAACATATCACCAAGTATCCGGCCGAACTCTCCGGCGGGCAAAAGCAGAGGGTGTCCATCGCTCGGGCCCTGGCCATGGACCCCAAGGTGATGCTTCTGGATGAGCCCACCTCGGCACTGGACCCGGAGCTGATTACCGAGGTCCTGGGCGTGATCCAGGACTTGGGCATCAACGGCATGACCATGATCATGGCCACCCATCAGATCGGCTTTGCCATCGATCTGGCAACGGAGATGGTCTTCATGGAAAACGGCTCCATTCTGGAGACCGGGACACCTGAAAAGATCCTTTTTGACGCCGACCGTGAAAGAACCAGAGAATTCTGCGGCAAATTGCAGGAACTCTACGGAAATCACCGTTAACATGGAAGAACTTCTTTTTATTCAACAGGATGTCATGCCCGCCCTTATCAGAGGCCTGTGGGTCAGTATCCAACTGATCATCCCCTCCGCTTTGTGTGGGCTGATTATCGGAATCCTCGTTGGGGCACTTCGGGTTTACGGAAATCCTCTGGTGGCGGGGGCAGCCAACGGCTATGCGATCATATTCCGTGGGTTTCCCCTGGTTGTCCAGCTCTTTATCTGGTATTTCGGCCTGCCCCACATCGGGATCTACCTGACCCCCTTTCTCGCATCCGTTGTCGGATTCTCTCTTTGCAGCGGGGCCTACCATTCGGAATATATACGGGGCGCGTTTCTTTCCATAAAGACCGGACAGATTCTGGCCGCTCAGGCTATCGGGTTTTCAAAATTGAAGATGCTTCGGTCGATTATCCTTCCCCAGGCCCTGCGCAGAGCCCTGCCCGGTTGTGGAAATGAAATCATCTATCTCATCAAATACTCCTCTCTCGCTTATATGATTACCTGCATAGAGCTCACGGGTGAGGGTAAAATCATCGCCTCCGAGACCTTTAAATATACGGAAATTTTTCTGATCGTAGGCGCGGTCTATCTCCTGCTCACCTCTGTGGCGACTCTGGGCCTCCAAAGCATCGAGACCTCTCTTCGCTTTCCGGGTTTCGACCATCGCGGTTCATAGGGGTGGACCAGTCGCAGGTATTCTGGGTTCCGATATGAAAATGAGACAATATAGGCCATTAACACCTGAAATCATAGAACAGATCCGGAAAGAAGTCGCGCCTGCACGCATCATTCGGGATGGGGCGAAGCTGGAAGAAAAGGGCAAGGATGCGGGCGAAACGCAAAGGGTGCCGGATCTTGTTGTGGAGGCCACGACACCTGATCAGGTGCAGGCCCTGTTGCGTCTTGCAAACCATCACGGTTTTCCCGTCACCCCCAGGGGCACGGGCACGGGTCTGGCGGGGGGATCGGTTCCGATCCACGGTGGCGTCGTGCTCTCCCTGGCCGGCATGAACCGGATACTGTCCATTGACAGGGAAAACCTTTTTGCCCTGGTTGAGCCCGGTGTCATCAACCTGGACCTGAAAAACGCTGTGAAAAAGGTCGGGCTTTTCTATCCTCCGGATCCGGCCAGCCTGGACACCTCCTCCCTGGGAGGGAACGCGGCAACCAATGCGGGCGGCCCGGCCTGCATCAAATACGGAACGACCAGGGATTATATTCTGGGTCTGGAGGCCGTCCTTCCCTCGGGGGAAAAAATCACAGCGGGGGTACAAACCCGCAAGGGTGTCGTCGGCTATGATATGGTCCATCTGCTCGTCGGATCAGAGGGCACCCTGGGTGTCATGACCAGATTGATCCTGAAACTCCTGCCCCACCCGGGAACTCTTACCACCTCGGTCGCCTTTTTTCCACACCTCACCGCAGCCATGGAGGCCGTATCCGCCATCCTTGGTAAGGGCCACGTGCCCTGCGCCATGGAATTCCTTGACCGCTCCTGTCTGGACCTGGTGGGGGATCTCCTGCCGATACAAAACGCCAAGTCAATGGGTACCCTGCTCCTCATCGAAATCGACGGTCCGGTTCATACCCTTGAGAGGGAAATGGAGGAAATCGGGAAGATCTGCATGGCCTGCAACGCGCAGGATGTACTCATGGCACCTGATTCCCGAAAGCGCGCAAAGATGTGGGAGATCAGAAGGCAGGTCTCCCTTCGAATCGAGGAGAGCTGGCCCGTCTACGTCCCGGAGGATGTCGTCGTGCCCATCGGATCCATTGCGAACTTCGTGGCCGTTCTCCCCGCATTTGAAAGGGAATACGGTATCAAAATTTACAGCTTCGGGCATGCCGGGGACGGGAACATTCACCTGAATATCACGGCAGGAGCCGGCGCCGACATGGACCGTGTCGAAGAGGGCATCATAGGGATTCTGGAGAAGGTCCTCGCCATGAAGGGCACCATATCCGGGGAACACGGCATAGGCATCGCCAAGAAACGTTTCCTGCCCCTCGAAATCTCTCGGGAAAGCCTCCGGCTCCAGAAGGGAATTAAACGCCTTTTTGACCCCAACATGATCCTGAATCCGGGAAAGATTTTTGATATGGGCATCTGATCCCTGGATGTAAGCCATGGAAATCCTTGTGCGTTTTTTTTCTCCCTGGCTGACCCACTTAAAAAATATTTACTACCTGTTCAAAAGATCAATGGTATAAATCCCGGCGCTAGACTTGGGCACTGTTGCCATAGAAAGTTGTGGGACGTGAGGTCCAAACTTCACGTCCGACGAACCGGACGTGAAGACGAATAAAGGCGGCAAGGGGAAACCCGGATCCGCTTCTGACGTTCGCGGCTGCCGGAAGTTAGAAATCCCGAAAGTCTTTGTCATCTAAGGGTATGACCTGATCGGGTTTGACTTCCCTGCTTTTCTGAGCCACCAACACTTTACCTGAATTTTTTTTCCCGGGTCCTGCTGGGTTCTTTTGAGAACGAGAGCCAGAGTCCCTACCATGGGCCATTGTCTCAGCACCGGCTCGATGTTGCTTGTCTCCAACTTTTTCAGCCCCTCCCTGGATCAGGGCCACCAGATCATTGACCATGCCTTTCATCTGCTCTGCCTGGGCGTTCATTTCTTCGGATGCACCAGCCGATTCCTCCGAGTTAGTCGCATTCTGTTGGGTGACCTTGTCCATCTCAAAAACAGCATTGTTGACGTGCTCGATGCCCTGGGCCTGTTCCTTGGATGCCGCCGCGATTTCTGTAAGAAGTGCGGCCACTGTGGTCGCGTTCTCAGTCATCCTGGAAAATGCTTCATTGGTATTGCTTAAAAGTGCTGAACCTTCGTCAACCTTTTGGGTCGTGTCTTCGATCAAGGCCGAGGTATTGTGAGCTGCATCAGCTGCCCTTAAAGCCAGGTTTCGGACCTCATCCGCCACCACGGCAAATCCGGTTCCAGCCTCTCCTGCCCGGGCGGCCTCCACTGCCGCATTAAGGGCCAATAGATTGGTTTGAAAAGCGATTTCATCAATGGTCCTGATGATCTTCGAGGTCTCTTCACTCGCTTTAGAGATACCCTTCATGGATGAATTCATTTTAACCATGGAATCGTTTGCCTCAGCTATAATCTCTTTGGTCCCATCCATAAGGCTGTGGGCCTGATCGGAGCTTTCGACGTTCAGTTTGACCACAGAAGCTATCTCTTCCAGGGAGGACGAGGTTTCCTCAATGGATGCCGTCTGTTCAGAGGCCCCTTCCGCTAAGGTCAGACTGGATACAGAGAGCCGCCCGGCGGCAACGGCTAATCGCTCGGTCGACTGCCTCAGGCCCTGAATCATTCGGTTGATCCGTTTGGTAATGGAGCCGCTGATACTGATACCGAACAACAAGGCGGCCAAAAAACCCATAAAAACACTGATCGTCATAGTCCTTTGAGCCTTCTTGGCGCTGTTCATTGCGGTTTCGGCAATGGAAGAAGCCATCTCGGAATTTATATCCGTCAACTTTTTCAAGGTTATCAATGCCTGGTCCAGACTGGGAGCGCATACGGTCGATGCCTGATAATCCAACTTTTGATAAAGTCTCTCGGCGATTATGGCCTGTTGGTTCAAAAGTTCAAGCTGTTTCGTGACTTCATTGGCCGACGTCAGCATTTCCGCTTCATAGGTAAATGAGGCGCCGTCGATGTCACCCTCGCGGATGAACTGCTTAGTTTTACCGATGGATAAATAAAACCGCCTATTCGGTTCGACCGTATTGTTGAGTACATTCGCAATCTCACGATTGGTAGTCTGGAAAGTCTCTCGCCATTTCTCAAAGGCGCTTTGTTTCGGATCTTCATGCCCGTCGAATTCGATTTCCGTCTGGAGCATGTTGCCCACCTGGCCAATCAGGTAGAAATGATCGCCTTTAAACGTTTCCAGCTTTTGCCTGAGATGGGCCGGATTTAAAACCCCATTTTTCAGCAACTCTCGGGAAAAGCCGATAAAAACCTCGTTTCCTTTTCGGAATTTCTCCCAATTGGTTTTAAATTCCTTCCATTGTTCTTTTCCCGCAGCCAGGGGCGGCAAATCGGCATAGCGTTGTACGTATTGGGTCCCTCTCAGAAGGGCATTTTGAATCCGTGTGTGTTGATTTAACGTCTCAGACTCCGTCAAATTCATAGACAATAAGGACTTCTGCGCACTCTCCACCGATTTCAAAGAGTTCTCAATGATCAGCAGGCTCTGAACGGCGGGAAACCTTATTTGCGCGATGGCCTCGATGGTTTGGGAGTTTTTCCTTGTGGCATGCCATCCGATCACCCCGACAAAAAAGATTATGAGTGCCGTAATCAGGAACGAACCGATCAGGTTTGTCATTAATCCAATTTTTCGCAACTTCATCTCCTAATAATCCGAATACGTTCAAGAAATCATTTAGGAACTTTCTGATCCACCTCCGCCATGACCTTGCGCAAGGTGTCATAATTTTCGTCTTTGGCCTCAACGAAACCGGTCACACCCTTTTTGATGGAGTTAAAAATTTGGGGGTCTTTCAGCCTGAAAACCGCATCTTTGATCTTAAGATATTGTTCCAAGCCCATGGACTGATGTGCAACCATTAAAAAGTCGTAAACTGGGTCGGATTTTGCGATAATTTTGACCTTGTCGAGATTTTTCTGCGCTACCGCGATCTTGATTCCCCCGCCATCATAACGCCCCATAGAGACATCCCTGGCCACTTTGTCGTGTTTACCCAGAAAGGCGGATTCACTGAAGGAGTCGAACACACCGGCATCCATCAACATTTTCGCCGGCATGTAAAATGACAATGTGGACTGACGGGAACCGAAGGCAAATCGTTTCCCATTGAGATCCTGCAGGTTGTTGATTGCATCATTTTTTTTCGCGGCGATGACTACTGCATAAAAATAAGGTTTGTGGTTTGTTTCAAGACCAGCGATCAGTTTGAAAACATCGGCACCTTTTTCACCCGATGTTGCGATCACATAAGGGCTGGGGCCAATGTAGCCGAAATCGAAATAACCGGACTGAAATTTGGCGATGGTATCCAGATAGTCCTTGCCTGTTTCAAAACGGATCTTCGCACCGGTTTCGGCCTCCAAATATTTTAAGAAGGGCGTCATGGCTTTTCGAGCTTTTGATACCTTGCCGACCGCAATCGCTCCGAACACCAGTTCTTTTTTTTCAGCAGCCGATGCCGGAGAGAAAAGGCCTATTATAAAAACCATGAATACTAACCAAATCATACTTCTTTTCATATTCTTTTCCTTTCGATCATCTAATTTAACATTCTCTACAAAAAGCAGTCTGTCGTAGAGTACTTTTGACTTTCTATTTGTCATATCTCTTTTGTTTTTTAATTTGATCTAGGTATCTCTGCAGGGGATATTTCAGCGGGGTTTCTAAACCTATCGACAGCTGGGGCCAAAACTTGAGCGTAAATTTTAATGGTGGTAGTCTTCCAAAATGGGATTCTGTGTTAAGGGCAGAATGGTGTTGCCAGTTATCCCTATTCGTTGTTGGACGAGTTTCTGTTCGGATTTTCTCAGGAAGTCCTGCACGCTTCCTCTATCGGCAATATCAATAGAAACCGCCAGAGCAGCCATCATATGATCATTTCCGTCAATGATTTTGGGGAATCTTTCAGCATCCTCCGCATGATTTCTGGACGGAGAGTCAGCTATCTGAGCGAGTTCGGGAACGACCATTTCCAGATGAGCGCCTGCTAAGGTTGTTCATCCACCGGTATACCCCAGCCAGGTTATGGGCCGGCATGAGAACAAGCAGGTTACCGGCCAGGACCAACGCCACCCCCAGCCCGGCGCTGAGAGTCCAGAGGTAACCTTCGAAGAGAGTCGAAAAAACTAACGCGATCACGGGCATTAAAAGGGTCACGTAGGCCGCATACTCCGCGCCGATTCGTTCGATCAACAGCATGTAGCAGCCAAAGGCCACCACCGAACCGAACAGGGTCAAAAACAACATAGGCCCAAGATACCCTAAAGACCAGTCCATGGTGAGTTCTCCTCCACCCCCGAAATGAATAGCCAGGGTGAGCAAACCGCCGTAGGCCATACCGTAGACATTGGCCTGAGTGACGGGGACACCGCTCCTCGCGTTTCGGGATCCCACCACATTGCCGACCGATGCCAGATAGGCCCCCACGACAGCCATGCCCAATCCGATCAACCCACGGGTAGCGGTAAAGGCCGAAAGGTCGCGCCAAAACACAATAGCAATGCCGAGCAGACCCACCAACCCGCCGCAAAATGCACGCCAGGCCACGGGCTGGCGCATGAACAATCTCAAATTCAAAATATTCCACATCAGGATGCTGGAAAACACGACCGCAACCAATCCACTGGTCAAATAAACGGTAGCCAGATAGCTCATGCAATAGCTCAGGCCAAAGAGCGTGAACCCCTGAAGGGCCATGAAGATGTGATCTCGCCGGGAAAAGGCAAGCCTCTTATGCGTCAAAAGACAATAAATGAGCAGGATGATGGAGGCCAGGCAGAAACGGTAACCCACGGACAGGATCGGCGGGATCTGGGTCAATTGCAACTTGATTGCCAGCCAGGTCGAACCCCAGATCAGGGATGCTGCGGCGTATAGTAAAAAATTCACCATGATTCGGGTTCCGATAAGCGCATGGAATTTATCTTGTCTCAGTTTTATTGAGAACGGATGTCTTTTTTCAATAACACGTCGCATCCGTTTTCACCAGGAATCAACACCATATAATACCTTAATTTGGCGCCGTAAGTGAAACCTATTCAATTTTTCCCGCGAAAGACGCCATTTGACAGCCTGCCTGCGATTTTCTATAGTCCACGAGACGAAACAATTCTGCTTTCCTGCCTTTTGAATATGACAACATCGGAAATAAAAGACACGGAGGACATTCCCATGCAAGGTTGCCGGGCACTTTTTGCGATACTGATCCTTTTTCTCTTAACGGCCTTTTTTTCCATAACCGCCCTGGCCGATCCCCCGCTACCACCGTACACCCCCCTGGCAGATCCTTCAACCATCGAAGAGCCATCCTTCTATCCGACCGGACCCGGGTACTTTGTCTGTGAAAGCGAAGCGGGTCTGAGCGACTGTGAGGTTTACGGCCGCC
>CAZXWJ010000198.1:0-8102 GCA_964644375.1 uncultured Desulfobacteraceae bacterium
GGAGTCGATGAAAATGAGTTGTCCAAATTATCCCCCGAGGAGTTGATTCAATATTTCCTCGATAGGCTGAAAGAACAAACCGAGGCCCATCATGGAGGCCATAAGTGGATTGGAACCGGAGGCACGTCTCCGGTGGGGCATTCCGGTTACCATCCGGGCGGCATGCGGGTCGGTGGTGTGTCCCGAAATAAATCCGCCGTGAAGGTGGCCATGGACAGGCGGTACAAAGATTATTCCCAGGAGGGCCCTTTGACCCAGGCCCAGATGGGTGAGGCCCTCAAGCGATTGCGCTACATGGTCCCGGTCGGGGCGAAGGACCAGATCAATATCGATGAAACCATTTACCAGACCATGAAGCATGCCGGGGAGATAGAGATTGTCTTCGATCGGAGCCTCAAGGATCGGTTAAAGGTGATCCTGGCCATTGACAACGGCGGATGGTCTATGGATCCTTATATCTCAGTGGTTCAGACCCTGTTTAATTATGCCAGGGCCCAATTCAAAGACCTCAAGACCTTTTTCTTCCACAACACCATCTATGACCATCTCTGGGAAGATCCGCCCAGGATTCGAAAAGGCCACCCGGTGGACGAACTCACACGCCTCGACCCCGACACCCGTGTGTTTATCGTGGGGGATGCCAGTATGGCACCTTATGAACTTATGGCCACGGACGGTTCCATTCATCTGGAAACACGATCCGGTCGGGCCAGTTACGAGCGGCTCCAGTTCATTGCCAAGACCTTCCCCCACTCGGTCTGGCTCAACCCCAAGATGGCCATCGAATGGCCCTATACTCGGACCATCAATGTCATTCGAGAGATTTTTCCCATGTTTGAGTTGACTCTCGACGGCCTGGAAAAGGCGGTCAGGCATATGGTGAGCAAGAACTGAATCGAGACTCTATCCCGCACACTGTCTTGAAGCCCGTTGCCGAACATCGTTTCGGCGCCGGGCTTTTTATTTCGTATGCGTTTAGCCTTATTACGCCGGGATCAGTTGATTCGATTTAGAGAGCCGGTCATCGGCAAGGGTATATAACTCCCGTAGTCGTTCGAGAAAGTCTGGAGAATAAAAGCCACATGAAGAAGAGAGAATGAACCCGCCTTTTTGGGAAAGCGTTCCGACGAGTTTCGAAAAGGTGTCTCTTTGGAAGGCGTTCAATAAGGGTGACTGAAGAAGAGCGGCATCGATTCCGGCCATCAGGGTCAGTTGCGACCCTTCGCCCTGTTTCAGGGAGGCAAGATCCAATGCGCTGTCCTGGCAGGCGGCCAAACCCTCGAAGCCGCAGTCGATGAGATCGTCGATAAGGGCGCCGATATTGCCGCAGGAGTGGAAGAGTGCATGTGTCCCTTCCTGATGATGGATAAGGCCGGAGGTTTTTGTATAGAAGGGCATGAAGGTCTTACGAATTTCCTTTGGGCTGAAATAGGTGCTTTTTTCCGATGCGATATCGTCGGCCAGGATAAAGGCGTCGAGCCCAAATCCTCCGGCCGCCCGGATTAAATCTTCGACGCCTGCGGCCTCCTTGGCATAGGCGGATTCAAAATGACTCCTGTCCCTTGCCCAGAGGGTGAAAATCTCCATGAGCCCCTTGCTTTGCGTCAACCGCTGAAAGGGACCGTCGACAATCACTGCCGTAAAAAGGTCCTTGGTTTCTGAAAGAGTTTGAATATCTTCCAGAGCAAAATACCGGTATCCCTGGGTCTCATCGAGGCGGGCCTCCTCCGCAAGGGGAAGTACGAGCAGATCCATGCCCATTTGTCGGCAAAAGGCTGCGTGGCCCACCACATCATCTTGGAACCCTGCCTGCTCGAGAACTGATGTTCCCACCCAGACCTCTCCCCGTGGAACCCGGGTGGGTATTCGATGCGCAAAGGCCCTTTTGACCATATTTTTTGATCCGTTCATGTCAGGATGTGCCCCAGGGATTCCATCCTCTTTTTGACCCGTTCTTTGATGTCGGAGAGTGTCCCGAACTCAATCCGAAGGATGCGTTCGATGTCCTTGTCTTGGGGCAGAAAGGGGGTCCATT
This sequence comes from uncultured Desulfobacteraceae bacterium, assembly GCA_964644375.1. Classification (GTDB taxonomy): domain Bacteria; phylum Desulfobacterota; class DSM-4660; order Desulfatiglandales; family HGW-15; genus CAYNYM01. Next base: position 2,036 of record CAZXWJ010000198.1, read on the forward strand.
CGGCAAGATCGTAGCCGATGGTCTTGACCAGCATATTGGCACCGTGTACGAGCTTGATCATCTCATTATCGAACCCTGCCGCCTCCGGTTTGTGATGATACTTCGCCACCTTCATGTATTCTTCGGAAAAGCCCCATTTTTTGAGCAATGCCGCACCGAAATCAGAGTGAAACCGGGGAAAGATCTGACGAATCTTGGCGCTGTTGAGTTCTTCTTCAAAGCGGTCCTCCCTTTCAAGCTCACTGAGAACCTGAAGTAAAAGCAGTTTTCCGATATCGTGAAAAAGCCCCATCATGAAGTGTCTTTCTGCGGGCCTTTCCCCTTGTTGCTCCGCAATGATCTCGGAAGCGCAGGCGCAGGCAAGAGAATGCTTCCACATCTTTTCCAGAAGGGATGAATATTTTCTGTCCGCACTGATGTAAAGGGTCCGGTTGCAAATGGCCGTGACATATTGCTGGGTTGTCTTTATTCCCAACCTGCTGATAGCCTTTTCCAGAGAGGTGTTTTTCTCCACTCCTCGATAAATCGGCGTGTTGGATACGCTGATGAGCTTGGCTGAAATAGCCGGATCCTGCTTCAGAAGGGTCGCGATTTGGTCAACACTGGAGCCGAGCCGGACAAGCTCTTTAAATTTTAGAGCGATTCGGGAAAAAGGGGGTAAATTAATGTCCCCCCTTTTTAAACGAGAGGATATCTCCTCGACAATTCCGGGTTTCTTTACTTCTGTCGGGCCTTTTTTCGAGGCTGGAAGGGGCGATCCGTCTTTCCTGCAGAATATCCCCAGTTTCGCAAGTCTTTGGACCAATAAATTCTTTTCAAAGGGTTTGACGATGTAACTGTCGCATCCGGCCTGAATGCATTTCATGACTGTCCCCTTGTCCGTCCGTGAAGAAACGACCAAAATTTTTATTTTTTTTTGGGGGGGAATGTCCCATGAGTCCTCCAGTTGGCGGATTTCATGAAGAGCCTCGATTTCCTCTGCCCCGGATTCGGAGATATCCAGGGTCATGAGATCGAAGGGAGCCCAGTCCGCCCAGGCTTCCTTAAAGGCCGGAGCGGCCTTGGATGTCTTATCGGCTGTTTCGCATTCCCCAAATGCTTCCAGGATTTTCCGGATCGTTTTTCGGCCCTTTGAATCATGATTGACAACAAGAATTCTCATTTATCCCTCTTTTCGAATACAAAAATATCTGCGGTTCCTTCACCCCACCATCCCTATCATTTTTGGTAGGGGTAGAGAGAAAAATATTCTCAGACCTTTTTTACAGCCTTCCACCCGACTCGACCAAGCCCTCGAGCCCTTCCAGGTCGAGGATTTTGATGCGGGAACCCTCTGTTTCGATCAGGCCCAGGGCGTTCATTCTTTTCAGGATGCGGGAGAGTGTCTCGGGGATTGTCCCGAGCAGGCTGGCAAGTTGCCCCTTTGAGATGGGCAGTCGCAGGTGCCGAGAGCCCCTTTCTTTTTCGCTCAGATAAAGCAGATAGGCCGCCAGTCGACCGGGAACCTCCTTAAGGGAAAGGTCGTCGACGAGGCGGGTGAAACGACGCAGCCTTTTGGATAGGATGGCGAGCATGTTCAGGGCCAGGGAAGGATTCCGGCCTATCAGACCGGTGAAGATTTTCCTTGGGAAGAAAAAAAGCCGGCTTTTTTCCACGGCCTCGGCATTGGCAGGAAAACGTTCCCCTGCGAAAACGGGCACCTCTCCAAAGGGCTCGCCCGGCCCGAAGATATGGAGAATCTGTTCCTTGCCCTCGGGGGATATCTTATAAATTTTAACCTTCCCGGTAATCAAGAGATAGAAACCATCCCCTTCATCTCCCTCCGCAAAGATGGTCTGACCACGGCGAACGATCTTGTCCAGGGCAATGGCGGCCAGGCTCTCCAGTTGCTCTGCCGGGAGCCCTCTAAACAGGGGAAAAGTGGCGAGGATTTCGGTCATCTGCTATCCGCTGATGAGTCGGACCAGGGCTGAATCGGGGAAATAATCGATGATATTCAGGCACCCGTAATCCTGGTGAAGATTGAAGAGATGAGCCAGGTCGAGACCCAGGGCGTGACAGAGAATGACCCGGTTGACACCGCCGTGGGCAACAATTAGAATATCCTCTCCTTCATGGCGTTTCAAGATTTCCTGGACGCAGGGCAGCACTCTCCCGGAAAGCTGGCCCACGCTCTCTCCACCGCCGGGAGGCGTGAAATTCACGATATCATCCTTCCGTCTCTCAAGATCTTGGGGAGACCCTTGATGAATTTCATCCAGGGTCAGGCCTTCCCAATCGGCGAAATGCATCTCTCGAAGATCAGGATAGGCATGGTGAGGGACGTCATGATACCGGCTGATGATGCGGGCACCCAAAACGGCTCTCTTGAGATCACTCGAATAAACGGCACGGATATCGGCGAGTTGCAGCCTTTCCGCCAAATGTTCCATCTGGAGCCTGCCGACCTCCGTAATCGGGACATCCGTATGGCCGTATACAGGGTGCCGCTCATAGCCCGCCACTTGGCCGTGTCTTACCAAATAGATCCTTTTTCGCCTTTTCATGATCGGGCATAATAGGGGCGAAGATCCGTAATGTCAATGAGATTGGTCTTTATTAAAGCGTATGAATGATGTATAAGCTTGAAAATTACAGGCAGGGCGAGAAAGGGCACGGAGTGCTGAAAGAGGAATGTCGGCTATAAAGAAAAAAATCTTATGATTTTTTTCCTGTTTTCGACAGGAATTGCTGAACCATTCGGGAAAAAATGCAAAACGGCACACATTCAATGGTGAAAAAGACTTGTTTTGGCATTCTGGGTTCGGTCTTTCCTTTGGGCGATAGGGGCCTGAGGGAGGTTCGTCCCGAGTGCTTTCAATGCCCTGAACGGGTTGCCTGTCTTAAGGCGGCCTTGGACACCCGAGAAGGGGTGGATTTGAGGGACGGGATCCTTGAACGATCCGATGCAAAGGGCCTGATCGGCAGGGTGAAACGATGGTCCCGGAAAAAGACCCTCAGCCGAATCAGAGACCGGGAGAAAACGTAAGCCAAATGACTGTCGAGATTGTTTGTCCGAATTGCCATTTTTCCAAGAGGGTTCCGAGAGAAAATATTCCTGCCAGGGCTCGATGGGCAAACTGTCCGAGTTGCGGATATCGGTTCAAGGTTTCCGGCCGAGGCATCGGCGGCATCCCATTTAGGCTGGGACCGGAGGCGGAGCCGGCACATGATGGCCCCCCTCTCCCTTTTTCCGGTCAAGACCTGCCGGAACAGAGTTTCTGGAGTGGTTTATACGGAAGCTTCAAATCGGTGCTTTTTTCTCCGAGGAGTTTTTTTCAGTCCATGCCTGCCGCTGGGGGGATTGGAGAGCCCCTTGCGTTCGGTCTTTTTTTCGGTTCCCTTGGGGCCATGTTCGGGTGGTCCTGGAAGTTCCTGCTGCTTTGGGAAAATTTTAACCCTTTCGGTGAGTACTTCATGGGGCCCTTTACCCTGGAAATTTTTTTTATCGGTGTTTTAATACTGTCGCCCCTGCTCGTTATCCTTGAAATATTTTTTTCCAGTTGCATCCTTCATGTGACCCTTATGATCGTCGGGGGGGCGGGGGGTGGGTTTGACGCCACTTTCAAGGTCATGGCCTATTCTCAGGCCTCCCAGGTCTTCGGCCTGATCCCCTTCCTGGGCGGCGTCATCGGATGGTTCTGGCAACTCGTGATTCGTATTATTGGACTGAAGAAAATCCATCAGACAACCTATTTAAAGATCGTTCTGGCCTTTCTGCTTCCCCTTGGGGCGGTCATTTTGACCGCCATAGGGATCATGGCATTTGCTTTATCTTGACATGGCATGCCCGGTTATTCTCCCCCCCGATGGGGCGGAAATATTCGAATGAAAGGATTCTTTGCAGCCGGGGTGAGCCCCTGGTTTGAAAGATCGAAGGGGTTTTTTTTGTCACAGGCTATTGATTACAAAAACGTTTTGAATGCCGCACAGTTTCAAGCGGTCACGAGTCTCGAAGGGCCTTTACTGGTCATTGCCGGCGCCGGGAGCGGGAAGACGCGGACTCTGGTTTACAGAGTGGCTCGTTTGGTGGAAACGGGTGTTGCGCCCGAGAGCATACTTCTCCTGACCTTTACCAGAAAGGCCGCCGGTCAGATGCTTGAGAGGGCCGCCGGACTGGCGGACGAAAAATGCAGACTGGTCTCCGGTGGGACCTTCCATGCCCTTGCCCACCGGGTTCTGAGAGGTCATGCTGATCTTTTGGGTTTCGAGAAGAATTTTACCATCCTTGACAGGGCCGACATGGAGGATGTCGTTCATTCACTTGTTCAGGAAGTCCGCATTGACAAAACGACCATTCGGTTTCCAAAGCGTGCCACACTGGTCAATATCCTGAGTAAGGCAGCGAACCTGCAGGTGACCGTTGAAGATCTCGTCACGGAGGAATATGCGCAGTTCCTGGAATATGTTCCTCAGATGAACAGGCTTCGACAGCTATACCGGGAGTATAAGCGGGAGAATCAACTCATGGATTATGATGATATGATTCTCCTTCTGAGGCGGCTGCTCGCTGAAAACAGGGAGATTCGGGAGGACCTGAGTAAACAGTATCGGTATATCATGGTCGATGAATACCAGGATACAAATGCCATTCAGGCGGACATCGTGCGGTGGCTGGCTCATGATCACGGCAATATCATGGTTGTTGGGGATGACTCACAATCCGTTTATTCTTTTCGCGGGGCCAATTATCGGAATATGTTCGCTTTTCCGGATCTCTTTCCGAATGTGACGACGATCAAACTTGAAGAGAACTACAGGTCCACCCAGCCTATCCTGGCTTTTACCAACGCTTTGATGGACCAGGCTCGGGAGAAATATACCAAGTGTCTCTTTACCAAAAGATCCGACGGCGATTTGCCGACGGTTGTCGATACCCGCTCCGAGCCTGGACAAGCCCGCTATGTCTGTCAGACAATCAAAGATCAACTCGATCATGGACACACCCTTAGAGATTTTGCCGTCCTTTTCAGGGCCGCCTATCAGTCTTTTGAGCTGGAAATGGAGTTGACCCGCCAGGGTATACCTTTTGTGAAATACGGTGGGTTTAAATTCATGGAATCGGCCCATATTAAGGATCTGCTCGCCCATTTGCGGGTCATGGCAAACAGACAGGACGTCATCAGTTGGTCCCGTATCCTGCGATTGATTAAGAATATCGGCCAGATGAAGAGTCAGGCCATCGTAAACTGGATGAAAGCCACTGAAGTGCTTCCCCGGCAGGTGAGCGAGTGGCCGGAGGCAGGAAAAAAATACTCCGGTTTGAAAACCCTCGCGGCTCTGCTGAAAAAATTGTCGGGCCGCGGCATCCGCCCCGGAAGGGCGGTGGAGCTGGTCATGGAGTACTACGATCCTATTCTTAAAGAGAAATTTGACGATTTCCCACGGCGGCAGAAAGATCTGGAACAACTCGTTTCCATGGCCGAGCGCTATCGATCGTTGCGTGCATTTCTGGATGATGTCGTCCTTGAACCGCCTACCAGTTCGGCGGACATGACTTCCGAGCAAAGAAAAGACGTCCTGACCCTTTCGACCGTGCATTCGGCCAAAGGACTGGAATGGGCGGTGGTGTTTATCATTTGGGTCATGGAAGGTTACTTCCCCTCTTCGAAAGCCCATACCAACCAGGACGCCATCGAAGAGGAGCGCCGCCTCATGTATGTGGCCGCCACCAGGGCAAAGGACCAGTTAATTTTGTGTTACCCGGGTTCCGAACTCCCCCGGTTCCGGAATTCCTATAGCGGGGCCGGGAATGCCTGTGTTCGGGGGCTTTCATCCTTTATCCAGGCCCTTCCCGAAGATACCACGCAACAGCAACGGACCGGAGCGCCGGTCTTCGGAAATACCTTTCAATGGCCCGGAAAGAAGAAAGTTGCCGGGGTACAGGATCGTGAGAACCCCTCGGGTTTGCGGCTGGGTGACCGCGTCGTCCATCCGGCCTTCGGCAAGGGTGTGATTGCAAAGGTTATCGACAAGGACAAGGTGGAGGTCCTTTTTGGAAAGGTGGGCCGTAAACTGCTGCATCTCG
>CAZXWJ010000199.1:0-8088 GCA_964644375.1 uncultured Desulfobacteraceae bacterium
TTTTCGATCGTAAATGATGAAGCGGTCGCTGGTCGTGCCCTGATCCAAGGCCCCCACATAACTTGCCATCATGTATTCTCCTCTGTAAGCGTTGGATGAACCGTCGGAAAAATTTGAAAGGGACCAGGCCGAAAGGTTATTGATATCAAGAAAGTTCCTGATGGAATCGAAAAAAAGGGGGTTAAAGCCTGGGTCTTAACCCCCTTTGGTTCAACGCCCGTTTATGCGATATAGGAAAGGTGCTTCTGTATTATCCCCGTGTCGGAGATGGATTATCAACCGCAATGCATTCCGGTGTGAGATTGACACGACTGTATGCGTCAAGGTGAAGCGGCTATTTTACGCGACCCTCTCGCCAGGCCTGAATGAGCTTGTCGTAGTCGACCGTCATCCCTTGCGGTTTCTCATTGACCTTGGCCTTGGGCGATCCGGGTTTGCTCAGCCAAAAGGACTCGTCCTTCTCGGGATTCAGTTTGGGGCCGCAATCGCCCTGCACATTTGCGCGTTCGATGCGTTTGAGAACATGATCCATCTCCTTTGCGAGATTATCCATTGCCGTACTCACGGTCACTTCACCGGATACCGCCTCACCGATATTCTGCCACCAAAGCTGTGCCAGCTTGGGATAATCGGGGACATTGACGCCCGTGGGGGTCCATGCCACTCTGGCGGGGCTGCGATAAAACTCTACCAGGCCGCCCAGTTTGGGCGCCCGTTCGGTGAAAGATTCGTGCCGGATATCGCTGTCACGGATGGGTGTCAGGCCCAAATGGGCCTTTTTTAGAGATGTGGTCTTACACACGCAGAATTGTGCAAAAAGCCATGCGGCTTTGCGTCGATCGAGAGGTGTGCTCTTCATGAACGTCCATGAACCGCAATCCTGGTAACCCAATTTCATGCCTTCTTCCCAGTAGGGACCATGGGGTGAAGGGGCCATACGCCATTTGGGTGTCCCGTCCGCGTTGACCGTTGGACCGGGCTTGACCATATCAGGCAAAAACGCCGTGTACCAGAAGATCTGCTGGGCTACGGTGCCGGCCGCCAGGAACGGCAGGTAGGTGTAAAAATCCATTCCCAGACAACCCGGAGGGGCGTATTTCCGGAGCCACTCCATATACTTGCGAAGGGCATACTTGGCGGCCGGGCCGTTGGCTGCACCACCCCGCGCGACAGTTGCGCCCACCGGCCGGCAACCTTCCATCCGGATACCCCATTCGTCTACAGGGATGCCATTGGGAATTCCCTTGTCACCGGCACCGGCCATGGACAGCCAGGCATCGGTGAAACGCCAACCTAAATCCGGGGCTTTTTTACCATAGTCATTGTGCCCAAAAATGGCTCTGCCGTCGATTTCACCAATATGCTCGGTGAAGAATTCGGCAATATCTTCGTAGGCCGACCAGTTGACCGGCACTCCCAGTTCATACCCGTAGATTTCCTGGAATTTTTTCTTGAAATCCGGGCGCTTGAACCAGTCGTAGCGGAACCAGTAGAGGTTCGCGAACTGCTGATCCGGAAGCTGGTAGAGCTTGCCGTCAGGGCCGGTGGTGAAGGACTTGCCCATGAAATCATCCACATCCAGCGTTGGCAGGGTCACGTCCTTGCCCTCACCCGCCATAAAGTCGGACAGGGGAACCACGTACCCGTATCGAGCGTGGGTTCCAATCAGGTCGGAATCGTTAATCCAGGCATCATAGAGGTTCTTCCCTGATGCCCATTGAGATTGCAGCTTTTCAATAACGTCTCCTTCCTGGATCAAGTCAAAAGAGACCTCGATGCCGGTGATCTCCTCAAACGCCTTGGCCAACACCTTTGCCTCATACTCGTGGGTTGAGATGGTCTCGGATACGACCTTGATATTCATCCCCTTAAAGGGGTCGGCTGCCTTGATGAACCATTCCATCTCTTTGAGTTGTTCGGCTTTTGACAGTGTCGACGGTTGGAATTCGTTTTCGATCCACTTCTCTGCCGCTGCCATGTCTGCACTCGCAGGACTTGCAACGAACGCAAACAATGCAGCCATAAGAGCAATTAAGAGTACCCTTTCCTTTGTCATGCCTATCATAGGGATTCCTCCTTCAGGCCTTCAATGTTATCCCCTATGTCTACGCGGTTTATATCGTCCGTGTGAAGGCCGTTGACCCCGGGCGCCATAAACTCGAAAAACTGGTCTCGCTTTTAGGTTCACCCCCAACGCATAACAATAAACACCCAACAAGCCGAAATCGGTAATGCAATCCACAATGTCAAATCGGTTAATCCGAGCCAGGTGAGATGGATGTAGCCACTACCCAACAACCCCAAAAAGAATCTCGTACCCCGTGTGGTGGGAACCTTCAGGAAACCCCTTCGTTCAATGGTGGGCGATACCAGTTCCCAGACAAGCATGCCGCCCAGCATCAGGAAAATGGAGATGAAGAAAACGGCCGTCGGCAAGGTCCAATACATCCATTCAAGACTCATGGTTCTTCCCTCTTACACGCGGCCCAGGGCAAAGCCCTTGGCCAGATGGTTCCGTACAAACCAGATCACCAGTGCGCCCGGGACGATGGTGAGCACACCGGCGGCGGACAACAGGCCCCAGTCCAGGCCCGTCGCACTGATCGTACGCGTCATGGTGGCGACGATGGGTTTCGCCTCGGTGATCGTCAGTGTCCGGGCAAAGAGCAGTTCGACCCAACTGAACATAAAACAGAAAAATGCGGTCACCCCGACCCCGGCGCGAATCAGGGGAATAAAAATGGTGACAAAGAAACGAGGGAAACTGTACCCATCGATAAAGGCGGTCTCATCGATTTCCTTGGGAATCCCGGACATGAAGCCTTCCAATATCCAAATCGCCAGGGGCACGTTGAACAGGCAATGGGCCAGGGCCACAGCAATATGGGTATCCATCAACCCGATGGTTGAATAGAGTTGGAGATAAGGCAGGAGAAAGACCGCAGGTGGGGCCATACGATTGGTCAGTAACCAGAAAAACATCTGTCCGTCGCCCAGAAACCTATACCGTGAAAAGGCGTAAGCCGCAGGCAGGGCAAAGGCCAACGACATGGCCGTATTCATGCAGACGTAGATTATGGCATTAATATAAGCGGAATACCAAGTAGGATCCGTGAATATTTTGATATAGTTTTTGAATGTTATATCGGCCGGGTAAAGGGCGAAATTACCGAGGATGTCAGCGTTGGTCCTCAGGGACATATTGAGCATCCAGTAGATCGGCAGTATGAGGAGTCCAAAATATATGCAAAGTGCAATGGTCCTTTTTTGGGTTTTCATGCCTTTTCTCCTCTGCCCACGTTCAGCAGGGCCTGGTAGAATGCAAAACTGAAGAGCAGGACAATAAGAAAGTAGATGAGCGAAAAGGCCGCGGCAGGCCCCAGATCAAATTGCATGGTGGCAAGTTTTACCAGATAGATGGACAGAAAGGTGGTGGTATTGCCGGGACCGCCTCCGGTGAGGGCAAAGGGTTCGGCGTAGATCAGGAAGCTGTCCATCCAGCGCAGCAAAACGGCAATGGTGAGCACACCGCGCATTTTGGGCAATTGAATATAGAAGAATGTGGCCCATGACGATGCGCCGTCGATCTTGGCCGCCTGGTAGTAGGCTTCGGGGATGGCCCTCAGCCCCGCATAGGCGAGGAGGGCCACCAGCGGGGTCCAGTGCCAGATCTCCATGGCGAGCAGGGTGATCCATGCATATATTGGCTTTGCCGTATGATCGAATGGCACTGCCAGTAAATCCAGGCTGTTGATGCCCACGCCGAACAGGCCGATATCCGGCCTGGTAAAGATAATCCAGATCGTTCCGATCACATTCCAGGGAATGACCAGGGGCAGAGCCAGAGTCACCAGACAGGCGGAGACCCCCCAACCGCGTTTCGGCATGGCCAGGGCGATCAGTATCCCAAGGGGTATCTCGATCAGCAGGACAAGCCCGGAAAAAAGAAATTGGCGCCACAGGGCATCATGCAGGCGATGGTTGTTCAACATCTCCACGAACCATTCGGTGCCGACGTAGACAGCCTCGCCCGGTCCGAAGATGTCTTGGATCGAATAGTTGACCACGGTCATCAATGGGATGATACCGCTAAAGGCGACGATGATAAAGGCAGGTAAAACCAGAAACCAGGCTTTATTATTTTGCCATTTTTCCATATCGCCGCTCCTGTTATTTTGCTTTGAAAAAACTGGTCGTGATTTTTTTTAATTGCGTTAATCCAATGCCGCCGTTGCTGATCAGAAGATTTATTCATCACTCCAGTAACCCAGTACTCCATGAGCTTTGAAATTTTGGTCTCTTTATTGTGATCGTTTTCGTGATGCAGGTTGCGGAGCGAAACCGCAATTTTAGTCACTTGTAACTGTTGTCTCCTTCAGGGGTAAGCCAAAAACCGGGCACTCTAGACGCGGATCCTTTACTTAACCAGCCGACCGTCTGCAAACAGCCGGATTCTATTCGGCGGAAAGACAAGCCAGACCAGGTCGCTGGGAACCAGACGCCCTTCGGGCAGCTTTGCCCGCATGGTCTCACCGGCCAGGGACAGCGTCAGGATCTTGTAACTGCCCTCGTCTTCAATGGTCCTTACCTCAGCGGGCACGCTGCCGTCGATGGCCTCGGAATGCACCTCAAGGTGCAAAGGCCGTATTCCCAATTCCAGTTTCCCCTTGGCTCTCTGCCCCTTGGCCGCCAATTCCTCGTCCAGGGCAATGCTTTCTCCATTGAATCGTGCAATGCTTCCTTCCAGGGTGCAATCCAGGAAGTTCATGCCCGGGCTTCCGATGAAGTAACCTATGAAAGTGTGTTCCGGGTTTTCAAAAAGGTCCTGAGGAGAACCGATCTGCAAGATTTCGCCTTCGTACATGACCACCACTTTATCGGCAAAGGTGAGGGCCTCCAACTGATCATGGGTCACATAGATAAAGGTCAAATTCAGTTGTTCATGGATCTCTTTGAGTTTGCGGCGCAGGTTCCATTTCAGATGGGGGTCGATCACGGTCAACGGCTCATCAAAGAGAATGGCCGCCACATCACTTCGAACCAGTCCCCGGCCCAGGGAGATTTTCTGTTTGGCATCGGCGGCCAGCCCTGCCGCCCTTTTTTTAAGATAGGGGGTCAATTCAAGAATTTCCGCCACCTCGTGAACCCGGCGGTTCACTTCGACGCTGTCTTGACCTCGATTCCGGAGTGGGAAGGCCAGATTATCAAATACGGTCATGGTGTCGTACAAGACCGGAAATTGAAACACCTGGGCAATATTTCGTTTTTCCGGGGGCAAATCAGTCACATCGTTTCCATCGTACAGCACGCGCCCCTGACTGGGTGTCAGGAGACCGGAAATGACGTTGAGCAAAGTGGTTTTTCCGCAACCCGAGGGGCCCAGCAATGCATAAGCTCCGCCGTCATCCCATGTGGTTTGGATTCGTTTCAATGCATAGTCGGCCTCGCCTGTGGGTTTTTGGAGATAGCTGTGGGCTATTTCAGTGAGTTCGATGCGTGCCATGGCCGTCTCCTACGTAAGCCGTGTTTGAATACTGGCAAGGGAGGGTGACGCAACCAGGTTCCCACCCGGATCATAGACGAAAAGGCAGCAAGGGCTGGCATAAAGAGTCACCTCCGACCCGATACGATAGGGATGAACGCCGTCTTCCTGGGCCACAAGCCGGCTGTTGCCGTGGTTGAAATGGATGAAGGTTTCCGACCCATTTATTTCAGCCAGTTCGACTTTGGCTCTGATTTTTGCATCGTTTACGCCGTTTTTAGACAGAAAAAAATGATTGGAGCGGATGCCGAAGGTGTAGTCGCCGTCAGCGAGATTTTTCATGTTGCCTTCAAGGGGAACGTTAATACCTTTTCCAATGAGGGCGATACCCCCCTGAATTCGCCCCATCAAGAAATTGATGGGCGGATCGCTGAAAACTTCAGCCACCTTTACGGTCGCCGGATTTCGATATACCGTCGGGGTGGCGCCGGACTGCAGAATACGGCCCTCATCCAGGACCACAATGTTGCCTCCCAGCATAAGGGCTTCTGTCGGTTCCGTGGTGGTATAAACGACGATCGCTTTGCGCTGACTGAAAATGTCCTGAAGTTCAACCCGCAGTTCTTCCCGAAGCTTGTAGTCCAGGTTTACCAAAGGCTCATCCATGAGCAGCAATTCAGCGTTTTTGACCAGCGCCCTGGCAATGGCGGTGCGCTGTTGCTGGCCGCCGGAAAGTTCAACCGGTAGACGGTTCAGGAGGTCTTCGATATGGAGCATTTCAGCGGTTTCGCGAACGCGCCGATCGATCTCGGATTTTTTTGTGCCGGTGGTTTTCAGGGGGGAGGCTATGTTTTTGTAGACCGTGAGGGAGGGGTAGTTGATGAAGAGCTGGTAGACCATGGCCACGCTACGCTTGCGCACCGAAACCCCGGTCACGTCCTGACCGTCTATAATAAGCTTTCCGCTGGAGGGCCGATCCAGTCCGGCCATGATTCTCAGTAGCGATGTCTTTCCGGCTAATGTGCGGCCAAGTATCACATTGCGAGAACCGGTTTCGAATTCCAGATGGATGTCCTTAAGATGGGTTTCACCCCCAACGATCTTAGCGACATTTTGAACGGACAACCCCATGAAAACCCTCCCCGAGACAAGCAAACAATTCAGTGTAACCGCCTATCAGGATAAAACGAGTGAGAAAGGTGAGCCCGAATTCAAAATTTCCGATATTATGAAGCCATACCACCTCAAAAAAATCTTCGCAAGCGAAAATTCTGTTTTTTATTTTCTATTGTGAATTATTTTCATTTTGGCATTTAAATCGAAACTTCGACTTTTTTTGTGTGTGTGGAAACCCCTGCCGTATGGGTGGTGCTGCCTTATTCGTCTGCTCCTTCATCGTCAGCTTAATCGGAATGGGGATCTCTTGAATGATTGTTGCCCCTTTCAGAAACATACAGCTTGACATCGGATGCAGTCAACTCCTCTGCCAGGGCAGGGGGAGGTTCCCGATCCGTAAACAGGGCATCGATTTCATCGATGCTGCCGAGTCTCACCAGGGCATTCCGTCCAAATTTGGTATGATCGGTGGCCAGGAAGACCTTGCGTGAATTATCTATAATGGCCCGGGCGGCACGGACTTCCCGATAATCAAAGTCAAGGAGGGTGCCGTCCATATCAATGCCGCTGATGCCGATGATGCCGTAATCGACACGAAACTGCTCAATGAAATCTATGGTCGCCTGGCCCATTATACCGCAGTCCCGATGACGCACCAGGCCCCCGGCAACAATGATTTCAATATTTTTGTTTCCGATGAAAATTGAAGCCACATTCAGGTTATTTGTGATCACGCTGAGTCGTTGGCGGTCGCAAAGTGCTCTAGCAATCTCCTCCGTCGTGGTGCCTATATTAATAAAAAGAGAGGCATAATCCGGAATATGTTCAGCCACCATTCGCGCTATCTGCTGCTTCTCTTTTAAAAAGAGGACTTTTCGCTCGGCATAAGCCACATTTTCAGTGCTGGGGGCCAGGCCTGCACCGCCATGATACCGGCGAATAACTCCCTCCTTGCTCATCGTGTTGATATCCCGACGGATGGTTTGGGGGGTCAGTCCAAATTCGTGGGCAAGGGATTCAATCGTTACGAAGCCTTTCCATTTTACCAGCTGCTCGATCCTTTTATGGCGTAACTTTGCAGGGCCGACTTTTCCTGCCGGTTGAGGCATGATGTTGCCATCTTTCCGGGAATTGCGTCTGCCTTGATCCCTGTTCCCCGTATCCATTGCCCAATTCCCTCAGACGTTAAATGTTTTGAATGGTTGATGATTGAAATAGAAAACAATATCTAATAATATGTTGGAAAGCGAAAATTATACTTGGCAAAGTAACTGAGTTGTGCTAATTGATTTTAATGGAAACAGGCCTTAAAGCCCAATTAGAAACAATTTCGACAATTTAACATTGGGTTATTCTTTTCTCAAGCGAAAATATCACTCTCCCGAATTTCCTTTTTGCAACAAAACTGTTACAGGTTTCACGGCACGGTGAGGTTTATTTTGAAGACTCAGGTGCTCATTATCGGTGGCGGGGCTACAGGAACGGGCGTG
>CAZXWJ010000200.1:0-8067 GCA_964644375.1 uncultured Desulfobacteraceae bacterium
ATCAGGCAGGCGGGCCTCACCCGTATCTCACTCCAGGCGGAGGTGGAGCAGTCGCCGTGAAAAGCCTTATCCCGGCCGCCATGCTCGCCCTTTTGCTTCATGGCCTTTTCCTGTTCGTGCCCCCCGAGTGGAGGCCCGGGAGGTCAAAGCCATTGTTGCGACCCCGGCCCGTCACCATGACCTTCTCATACCGTGCTCCTGCAAAACCTGCGGTATCGTCGGCAGAAACAACCCCGGCCATTCGAAAACCTCCCGCCCCGGCCTCTCCCAAGCGATTGAAGAACGAGACAAAGCCGCCGATCTCCAAGCCCCGGCCGAAAATTCGAAAACGTGAAAAGAAAAAAGTGCGTCCCCGACCGGCAGCCGGGGAACGTCCTCCTGCATCTCCTCCCCCGAGGCTGGCCGCTTCCACTGAAAAAGAGGTCACAGGAGAAACCGCAGCCATTTCCGACACGCCTTTTCCCAAGGGCATCAGACCCTTTTCTCCCAAGGCGGTACCTCAAGGGCAGGGTTTACAGGGGAGGCATAAAACGGCCCCTGATTCGGCGCCTCCGCCCCTGGTCGAGGCCATTCCCGTTTACAGGGAAAATCCGGCCCCCCGATACCCCCGGACCGCAAGGCGCCGCGGCTACGAAGGCGCTGTTCTTCTCGAAGTCCTTGTCAACCGTGAAGGGAAGGTGAAAGAATTGCGCATTTTTCGTTCCAGCGGATACCCTGTCCTGGACAAGGCGGCGCTTTCCTCAGTTAAAAAATGGATTTTTGAACCCGGCAAACGCGGGGATGAAAGCATTGAGATGTGGGTCAAGATTCCGGTGAGCTTTCGGCTGAAGTGATGAATGAATCATGATTTAGTCAAGGTGTTTTGGCTTTTTGCGCTCGGCCCGCCTTTGTTTCCGGTTTTCACTCCCTTTGGGGGAAGGGGGTTCTTTTCCGTTCTGGATCGTTCGGTCGGAGAGGATATTCACCACCCGGTGAACGGTATCGGAAGGAGAATACCGATCCAGAAGGCATCCTGAAATTTTGGCGACAACCTCTTTTTTCGGATAATCCATTTGAAACAGCTTTTTATACTCGTCCAGGGCTTCGCCATATAACGTCAGTTCCTTGAACGCCTCGGCCTGATCCAGGATGCCCTGAATACCGCCATGACTGTCGACGGCCTGTTTGATCGCGGTGATTTCTTCACCGGATATTTGCCCGATGTCCCCCTGGTCCTGAGCGGAAATTTCTTTTCGTAATGACAATATCTGTTCTTTGATTTTTTCCCGGGCTTTTGGGTTGAGCCTTTTTTCGCCTACCAGTATCTGCTGGTAGATGTTGAGCGCTTCTTCGGGGAGGCCCATTGATTGATAGACTTTCGCCTCGTTGATTTTTGCGAAGATATCCATTCTTCCTGTTCTATTTCCCTTTCTTGAAAAAGGACTTCAGGCCTTTACCTTTTGGTGCTACCTTTTCGAGAGAAGGCAAGAGCATATCACAATTCAGCCTCACCATTGCAACGGGGGCGAGGGTGCCCATGGTGATCAGGAGATAGCCCGGTGCCACCTTTCGAATATAAATTCTCTTTTTCCCGAAAAGCAGGTCCGCCTCCCTGATACCCTCCAGGGTCTGCACGAGGCGCTGCCATCCGTTTTGCGTCGGAATTTGTCTGGGTGGAGACAGAGGAAACGCTTCAAAGAGCCTTTCTCCTTTACGGGACAAGAGAATAATCCCGTGAATACTATCGAGGTTCAGAATGTCATTGAACAGGGCTTTCAAGGTCTTCTCCGATATCGATTTCCGGTTTTACATTCTCTAAGATCGCGCTGAGGGTTTGCATAATTCGGTCCCGGGGACACTTTCGGTTGACACGGAGGACCGTCGTGCCTTGGCCCGGCAAGAGGATGAAATCCTCCGCCTGATCCCTGCTGATATAACCGACGCGGAATTCCCCCGCATCGCAAATCTCCCCTATGCGTGCGATTTCCAGCATCATGCCGTCCCAGGTTGGATCCTGATAGATGTCCTCGAGTCCGCTTCTGTCCCCAAGGGTCTGTCTCCATTCGGCCCTGATCTTTTCCTCAAAGCTGTAAAGTGGCCTTCCCTTCAGGTGTATGATTTTTTCCGATCCTTCCATCGGCGTTTCCGGAACGCTTCGATGCCGGGTGTCATCTTGTTCATCCTTTAATCGCATGGCCTCAAGCAGTATCGCTCGAAGATCACCCTCGAGTCTTTTTTCTTTTAACGGGCAGAAGTCCTGGATCGAAAGGTTGACCTCTTCCCAGGAAAAAATCTCATGCGCAGCGGATTCCCCACGGGACCCCTTGATTCGTGCATCGAGCAGTTCCCCGTCTCTGAAAAAGAGGACCCCCTGCCGCCCTGTTGCATTGTCAAGGAGGCGGATGGTGCATGTCCTTTCCTCCATCTCCATCAGTTGAAGAAACATGCCTGAGGACACATTATTCAAGGTGCCTCCGTCGGAGGTCTTTTTCAGGGCGGCCACGATTTGGCCGGCCAGTTCTTTGATCATAAAAGGTTTTTCAACATAAGCCTCGGCCCCGACCTTTCGGGCCAGATGCGCCGTTTCAGGCGTGCCGTACCCGGTGATGACAATGACCGGGATGTCGGGGTAGAGTTGATGCATTCGGGTCATGAGAGAGACCCCGTCCATTCGGGGCATTTTGAGATCCGATATCACCAGCGATATGCTGTTTTCCTTTAATTTTTCCAGGGCAACGATGCCGTCCCCGGCCATCAAGACGGATAGGGTTTCGTCGTATATTTCGAGCCCGTCTTTCAAGGAAAGCAACATTTCCTGATCATCGTCGACAACCATCACATTCTTTTTCATTCAGCCTTTTCCCTTGATTTTAGGCGTTTATTCCGGGCACTAAAAGTCCCTTTCCGTGCTCAATGACCAGGTGGGAGGCCTCAATTTTGATTTCTGAAAATACGCCCCATTCTTCGGCCAGTTCCTTTACCGCGGTCACCACCCCTTCAATGAGATCCTTATCGCTTGCCTCCCCGTGAAAGAAGATCTTCCGGTCCGAATATTCGAACTCGGCGGCAAAAGGATCAAGAAAGGCGAAGCGATCCGCCATCTCGACAAACTTTTTTCGAAGGAGAATATTGAATTTTGCCCGGTTTTTTTTGTCTGTTTTGACGATATCTTCCAACCGGGCGAGCAGGGCCTCGAGGGGTTCAATAACACTGATTTCCGCCGCCTTTTCCCTGTCGGTGGCTTTCAAGTCTCCTTTTTTGTCCTCTTCCGCCGAGATCTTGCTTACGTGAAAAACACCGCCGACCTTTTTTGTCTTCTCTATGAGGCGTTCCCGGTTCTCGCTGGAGGCCTCAAGGCCGCCTCTTTCCCAGGAATAGGATCCGCCGATGAACTGTCCGCCGTAAAAAAATAGAAAGCCCCTTTCCTTGTCGCCATTCATTGACGCCTCGATGAACCCCGTAAGTTTCTCCGCGCTCATCTTGTTTATGAGTCCTACAAGATCCGTAAATTCGGTGGACAGGTCGCGGTAGATTTTTTTTGCAGCGGGTATGCTTGCCCAGAAATAGATCTTTTCGGGATCAATTTGGTAGACATCAATGGTATAGTTGTTTTTTTCGGCCTCCCGCATCATGCGGTCAACCGCCGTTTTCCCCGAAGTCTCCCCCTCACGGTCTTTCAAAATCCCGCCCAGGACCGCGTCTTTTTCAAAAAAAATGGCACCTTCCGAAGAGGCGGACTTGAGGTAGAGGCCACCCGCACCCAACTCATCCTGGTAGTGTTCAAGCAATCGCTTCATGTTCACATAATAGCTGTTCAGGTTTTCAATGACAGGTTTATCCTTTGGAATAACAACCATTTTTTTCCCCTATCCACGTGTCGATCAGAAAGTAGGTCCGTGTCCATCCCGTCTCTTTGAAAATCGAAAAAAACATCATGCCGGCAGTTGCGAAAATGGTCAAACAGGATGCTGGCCGCTCGCGCCCCTCGGTCTTACCGGCGCCGGCGCAATCTCTCTATGGACAGCCGAATACTGTCCTGCATTCTTGCAACCGCCTGGGCGAGGTCGCCGAGTTCATCTCTTGAATCGATTTCGATCTCGGCATCCATGTCCCCCACACTGATTCTTTCGGCAATATTGGTCAGGTTCCTGATGTTTCCTGTCAAACGCTGTCCGTATAGGGCCACGACAAAGCCGATAAGGAGAAGGGTTCCCCCGAGAATTCCAAAGACGATATTTTTTGTAGCCTTCGTCATTTTTTTTGCTTGGGATTCCAACTGGAGGATGGGGCGGGTGAATTCATCGAGATAAGTTGTCGCGGCGATCACAAAGGGCGTTCCCTTCACGGGCGAGCAGACCATGTATTTGTCTCTGAAAGAGCCGTCCTTATCCTGCCAGGTGTAATAGCCTCTGGATTCGGTATCGTCTTTTCCACTGCTGAAGACCTTCCAGAACCCCGCAAAACTTTGGCCCATTGGTTCGCGCAGCTTCGACATATCGAATCCGATGAGTTCGGGATTCACGTGAACCCAGTTCCGCCATACCCCGCTGTCGTCAGGAACGGCATGAAGGGCCGTGTACCCCGTCTTGCCCACCTTTTGGACGGCGACGGCCCTGAAGTCCGAATCGGTATGAAATTGTTCTCTTTTGAGGTCCGAATGGTTGTCGACATAGAGTTTTACCTCGGACGCCACGGCCCTCGCCTTGTCTTGAATGATCGTTTCAGCGAGGTTGGTGACGACCTTCGTGCTCTCGCCGGTGATGAGGCCTGAAAGGCTGTTTAACTGGCCCAAATAAAGGAGTCCGGCGGTGACAATCAGAACAATGGGAATAAAGAAGAAAAGAATAAAGATCTTGCCTCTCAACCCCATGCCTTTTCCCTTTGGTCCGGTAACCTTCGGCGATTTCATCATCTGGGTCTTCTGAGCAGCATCGCCCTCTTCCGAGGTCTCACTCGGGGCTTCCGTTTCAGCCATGGGTTCCTGCGAGAGCGGAGGATTCAAGACATTTTCTGCCTCTTGCGGTTCCGGCTTAGGTACGGTAATCACATGCCCACATGCCTGACACTTCGCTTTCGCCTCTCGTCCCTTTATCTTTGCCGGGTCGATTTGATATTTTTTCCCACACTCCTCACAAATGATTATCATAGTTTGCTCCTTGCTTAAATTTTCCCATCCGTCTTCCGGTCGGTTATCTCAAGCCCGCTGTTTAAAGATAAAATTTCCGCCCCATTCTTTTCATGGCGTTATTCCTTAAAAAACCTCTTCCGGTGTAGCACTTTTGAAGAGATCGATCCTACCCGATGTTTGGACGACAAGTTGATCAGTAACCCTTTTCTTTGATCTTGTTGATCATATGCTGCTTGAAGTCGACTTTTTTTTCATCACGCTGAATTTCACGGGAAAGAAGTTCGACCAATTCAGCCGCTCTTTGACTGGGAACCCGAGACAAGTTGAGATCCAGATCGGCGACGGCGTCCTCTACCAGAATTTCGGCAATGGGACCGACGGCCAGGGCCAACTCGGCGTTTAAGGTATTCAAGAAATCTTTGTCCAGCAATTTGACGGCGCCCGGGGCCGGCTCTATCAGTTTCAATTCCTGGAGCTTTATAAGTATTTCCCTGATATCCGTAAGTCCCAGACCGGTTTTTTTCGAAATGGCAAGAACAGTATTCTTACCGTCCATTTCCATGAGCACATTCAACATATGGCCGTCGAAAGAGAATTGTCCCATGTCCTTTCTTGTGATACGCCTGAAGACCATTCCGGGAATTTCACCAGATAAAACATGCATTGGATTGCCTCCTGTCCTTTTGCCCGCCCTGGCGGGCAGATCACACATTCGTCCTCTTCAATTGGATGCCAAGCTCGATTAAGAGGGGTCCTTTCCTTCTGTTTCTCTCCATAGAGTCAACTCCACCCGGAGCGCTCGAAATTCTTCCCGTATGAGTCCCTTGATTTCCTCCAAGGCACAGGCAAAGGCTTCCTGCGACGGCAGGGCATTTTTTTCGAGATCCCGGATCCTTTCTCCCGATAGAGGGTCCTCTTTTATTATCGGCCTGACCGTTGGTTTTTTTTCCGTGGAAGAGAATGGTTTTTTCGATGATTGCCCTTTCCTGTCAAGGTGTTTCTTCAGTCGCCACGACGCGATTTGTTTCTTTAAATTTTTGAAGTTTTTTACCTCGTCCAAAAGTATCTTTTTCTTTTCCTTTTTTGTGATGTTGTTATCGAGGGTGACTTTTTCCAGGGCGTAAAAGGCCGAGTTCAGTATGCCCATAGCCCTTGGATGGGACTTGACCTTGTTCAGCTTGATGTACTTGGCGAGCGCTTCGAGAATTTGGAGAAATACCTGGAGATCTTTGTCGTCCCTGCAGGTCTGTCCCATTTCGGAGACCAGGTCGATGAACGGATTCATGGTATTGTCGGAGATTTCCCAGTCTATCGATAGGAGCAATGACTTTAATTGCTGAAGAAAGGCGTTTTGGAAATTATCCTCTGTTTTTGTGAAATCGAGGGTCTCTTCACTATTCGAGAAAAAATGATCCAGGCGGCTTTCCAACTCTTTTGCGACACTGCTTTCCTTCGATTCAACCAATTTTTGCCTCCTATCGCAATTCTTTTTGCAGAGAAATCATCGTCAGCATAATGATCTTCTTGAGGGTCTCCACCACGTTAGGCCCTACGGTGGCACTGGCGTCAAAGGCAGGGACTCTCAATTGGGCATTCAAGTCCTTCTCGAGTCTTTCTCTGGTCAGAAGCGGGATGTCCTGATTCAGCAGATCCCTTTTGTTATACTGCAAGACAAGGGGTATCCTGAAGATGCTCTTTTTGTAAGCTGAGAGGTTTTCCTGGAGATTTTTGAGAGAAAGGAGGTTCTCCTTTCTTCGAACCACCATGGAGTCGGCCACAAAGACGATGCCGTCTACGCCCCTCAAAACCAGTTTTCGAGTGGCATTGTATTTGACCTGACCGGGCACCGTGTAAAGTTGTATCTTGACATCGTAGCCCTTTATTTTCCCGATATCAAAAGGCAGAAAATCGAAGAAGAGCGTGCGGTCTCCTTGGGTTTTGATCGTGACCATTTCCGTTTTGATGCGGTGGTTGAATTTGCGGTAAATGTATTCGAGGTTGGTGGTCTTTCCGCCTCTTCCGGGACCGTAGTAAACGATCTTCGCCTGGACCTCTTTTTTCTTCAGATTGATGAAGGCCATGTATAGATTCCCCGTCTATGGATCTCTCGGGCAATAAGAGATCGATTGCGCATCATGTTTCTCCGGATTTTTTATGGGGCATCTGAAGGTCCCAAAATTTTTTCTATTTTTTCAGTGGCCTCCGCAACCTTCAGCCTCAAGAACCCTAACGATACTTCCTTCCCGAAAATGGTTATCAGGAGAAAATCCGACATAACCTTGCTGAAATGAATGCTCTCCTTTTCTCCCTTATGAAAGAGCAAAGAAAACTCATCCTCTCCGATGATTTTGGCCATGGAGCTTACCGCCCCGAAGTTTCCGGCCGCCAGGGCGGCCAGAGAGTATATGTCATGCGCAATGTGGCCGTTTTCGGCATTTGAAATGATGTTTCCGGCCATATCGATGAGAAAAATGCATTGAACCCCGATATCAGAAAAATCCCGATGCAATACATCGTCCAATTGGTCGAGCTGTTCCTGGTTAAGGGCATATGTCAATGCTTTACCTCCATAAAATTGATTTTTTAAAATGCTCTTAAAATGAACCATACCCCCCCTTCACCGGGAGGATTTTTTCGAACGACATCCACGAAAAGGATGCGAATACAAGTGAATGGTGCGCATGTATCAATAGACAATAATTTTGTGTGGATTGTGTAAATGGGAAATTAAGCAAAACAGATGCCATTCGAAAGGGTGGCCCTTTTTTTTATGTAAATGCCTGATAATGTGAGATTATTTTTATAAAAAGAAAGGGAAACAAAAAAGTTCGGACAAATTTGAATGGGTCAAAATAGTCTACATGGTGCATTTTTGACGGTCTGAATCTTGACGGTCTCGTAAAAAGTCGAAAAGTTCCGTTTTCCGTCATTCCCGCGAAGGCGGGAATCCAGTGTTTTTA
>CAZXWJ010000201.1:0-1415 GCA_964644375.1 uncultured Desulfobacteraceae bacterium
CTCTGGAGGCCTGCGGGACCAGCGGCATGAAAGCGGTCGCCAACGGGGCACTGCACTTGAGTGTTCTTGACGGATGGTGGGAGGAGGGATATGACAGGGAAATAGGCTGGGCCATCGGTAGCGGAGAAGAATACAAGGATCCGGAGTTTCAGGACGACCTGGAAAGCCGGGCACTCTATGATCTTTTGGAAAAGGACATCGTCCCCCTCTTCTATGACAGAGGACCGGACGGCCTTCCAAGACGATGGCTGTCCATGATGAAGGCCTCTCTCCACAAGCTCTGCCCCATGTTCAACACCCACAGGATGGTGGCCGATTACTGGGATCGTTTTTACCTGCCTGCTGCGGAACAAGGATTCCAATTAAAGAAAAATGACGGGGCATTGCTGAAAAAGCTGGCAGCATGGAGAGATCGCATTATGTTCAATTGGGCGAACATAGCCATAAAGGACATCAGACTGGCGGAGACCTTGAATCTGGAGGTCGGAGATGTCTACCATGTTGAGGCCGATATCTATCTGGGCGAGTTGCCTGCGGAGGACGTGATCGTGGAGGCCTATTGCGGGAGGGTGAACCCCGCGGACCACTACGTCAATCGATTTACACGGGTTATGACGCCCTCCGGTAAGGGATTGGACCATCTGTATACCTATCAATGCGATATTCGATTTGAAAAGGTGGGGCGCTTTGGCATAAACATTCGAATTACCCCTAATCATCTCAATACCGAAAGCCGTCACGCCATGGGACTCGTGATCTGGGATCAGAGTTGACCCGGGCGTTTTATGTGAAAAATCATTACCCCAGACAATTCCGGAGGCAGTTAAAAGAATGGAAAAAGTCACCATAGAGGGCATAGAGATCCAACTGAGTCAACCCGACGATGTTTCCATGGAATGGGTAGGACAGGAAGAGCTTGTGACCCAGGTTCTGGCGGCCTGGATGGTCATCGGAGAAAACGATATCCCGTTGAATCCCAGACTGGTTGGAAAACCGGGTGTGGGGAAGACCACCCTGGCCTACCATTGCGGCCGGTTACTCGGAAGACCGGTATACCTTTTTCAGGCAACCATGGATACGAGGCCCGAGGATCTCATCCTGACTCCGGTTATCGCCGAGGGGGCGAAGATAAAATACATGGCAAGCTCCATCGTATCCGCCATGATCAAGGGGGGCATTGCCATTATCGACGAAGGCAACCGGATGAGCGAGAAGAGCTGGGCCTCACTCGCCCCCCTCATGGATCGCAGGCGATATGTGGAGTCCATTGTGGCAGGGATTAAGATCAAGGCGCATCCCGAATTCCGCCTATGCACCACCATGAATGATGACGCCAGCACCTTTGAGTTGCCCGAATATATTCATTCCAGGCTTCAGCCCCGGATCTTCATCGATTTCCCGGAACGGGACGAGGA
>CAZXWJ010000201.1:1515-8047 GCA_964644375.1 uncultured Desulfobacteraceae bacterium
TTCATTCCAGGCTTCAGCCCCGGATCTTCATCGATTTCCCGGAACGGGACGAGGAACTCCTGATCCTTCAGACGAACCTCCCCTTTGCAGACCATGAAATTCTGGACTATGTGGTCGATTTCCTTCAGGCCGCCCATGATTCGGATGAACGGTACTCGGCAAGAGATGGCATCAACATCGCCTCATATGCCTTGAAAAGACTCGCAGGAAAGGACGCGGGAATGACATCCGAACAAAAAAAAGAACAGGCCGAAAGCTACCTGAAAGAGGCGGCGGCCATGATCCTGGATGATACGGCGGCACGGTATTTCAAAGACATGATGGAAGAGAGATGACGGATAAAACGGAAAACCCGCCGCCCCGAAGGATTGAGAACAAAGCGCCCATACAGTGGCAAAATATTCGCTTTGTCCCGATCATCCATAGCCGAATGGAATTCGCCCTCGAAGTGAGACGACAATTCGAAGATTACCTCCCGAACCACGTCGCCGTAGAATTCCCCCCTACCCTGAGGGAACAAACGATTAAAGGGATCAAACGTTTGCCTTTACTCTCAGTGGTTCATTACCGGGAAAAGGACGGCACCTTCATCTATCTCCCGATTGAACCGACAGACGGACAGAGCGAAGCCCTTAGACTTGCCCTTGATCGGAATGTCCCCGTCCATTTCATTGACCGTGATACCGAAGGCTATCCCCTGAACCGATCCGCCATGCCTGACCCCTATGCCCTGACCAGAATCGGCCACGCCAATTACTGCCGTGCCTATCTGCAGACCCACCGTCATGCTTCCCGCACGCTTGAAGACGAACTTCGAGAAAAGGCCATGGCCTATCAGCTCCAGAAGCTCAACCAAACGGGAGGAAGGATCCTTTTCATATGCGGCCTGGATCATTTCCCCGGCATCCTTGACCAGCTCGACCGCCCCCTGACCGAGGTCATAGGCAAGCGGCAGAGGAAAGGGGTGGGGCTTGCCCATCTCCACCGCGAGTCCAACGCCCAGGTCATGATGGAGATGCCCTTTCTCGTCTCCGAATACGAACGGTTTAGGGCCGAGGGCTGTGCGCCCCCCCTGGACAGACTGCAGGTCAACAGCAAACTCATTCACCTGGCCGAGGAAGGCCACCTGAAAAAAAACAAAGAGGAAATCAGGCCGGGTCAGCTCAAGGTTTTTTTTAAATTCGCCAGGAATTACGCCCTGATGACCGGATCTCTGGTCCCTAATTTTTATCAGCTCGTGATCGCGGCAAGGGGGTGCGCCGAGGACAACTTCGCCTATGAGGTATGGGAAAAGGGCAGCGAATATCCCTGGCAGACGGAGGATCCCGGACTTCCCGTGGTCCATTTGACCGGGGAAGACCTGTTTCTCGATCAGAAACGGATTCGATTCCATCGGCACTTAAAGACCTTCCGAAGACGCCTGGTTTCGGTCCCCGTTCGCAAAAAGATCAGAGAAAAAATTCCGGGAGAATGGAAGAGAGATTTCCAGGGGCTTTACATCTGTTCCTATCCCCCGGAGGACGTTCTGATAGAGGGATACGGGCAATACCTGCAAAAAAAGGCCCTGGAAATAAAATCAGAGGCGAACAGCCGAATTGTTCCCTTCACCAGTTCCTTGCTGGACGGCATCGATATTCGGGAAACCATCCGGGAATGGACCAGGGGAACCATCTATGTAAAAGAAGGGCGTCCTTTGAGGGGCAAGGTAGGGTCGGTTGTGGTGATTTTTGACCCGGATACGGCCGGCAAGAACCAGGAGGCCTTTCCCTGGTGTGTGACCTGGCTGGGCGAACATGACCAGGAATCGGACATGGCCTTTTACGGTACGCCCGCCGGAGAAGTGATGGACGGTCCGGGCATTTCCAGGTGTCAGTATGGGGGCTTCATGCTGACCTATCCTCCCATGAGGGTTTATGACATCTGGAAAGATCCCTTTTTCGACCTGGCCCGCAGCAAGCCGGAAAGGCTGCTCATGGCAGCCATTGACTATTCTCTGGAAAGACACGTGGTCTATGTATCCGCAAATCCTCCGTCCGGGTGGTGTCTAACCATGGCCGAACGCCATGGTAAAAGGGTCATCTACATGCCCATCGGGAGCTTCTCTCCGGTCACCTTGAATAGGATTCGGCAGTTTCACGTCCTGGACGGGCACTATGTCCGAAGATATGCGCGGCATTACCTTTAACCGCCTCCCCAAAAACCGTTCTTTCTCAAGACCTCAGCGTCAATCTTCACAATATTCTTGACAAAATAGAAGGATTTTTCATTATATAACTGTTCGAAAACACGTTGTATCTTTAAATCTATCAACGCAAGCTCCTTTTTTAGTATTACCTCATTAGCAACATCAAACGGTTCAATCGGGTTTCAAGGCCGCCATAAAGGCCCACTGCAATTTCACCCTGAGGTTTTTTGTGAATTCCAGCTCCTTCAAACCAAGCCTGATTTCCTACCTGGCGCCCTCTGACAAGAATAAGTTCTATTTGCAATTCCCGACATCCGAACATAACGGAAGCATGGAAGCAGGTCCTTTTCCATTTCTCTCTATCGCCCCGT
The DNA here is from genome assembly GCA_964644375.1 of uncultured Desulfobacteraceae bacterium. GTDB lineage: Bacteria > Desulfobacterota > DSM-4660 > Desulfatiglandales > HGW-15 > CAYNYM01. The sequence continues at coordinate 4,072 of CAZXWJ010000201.1, forward strand.
CAGACCCCTTTGCCTCAATCATCGAGGCATCAATCATGACGGGTGCCCATTTTACCGTCCAAAAGGTATTCCTCCTCCTCCAAAAGGATGTGCACCCATTCGCAGGTGATGCACTTTGGCCGATCGGCAACCATGACATTGATCAATCCTGGCAGGATTCGTTTTCCTTGCTCAGGACCCAAGAACCACCCGATTCAATCATCGTTTTAGACGACCAAATTGATGACGGCAAAAATTTACTGCGTTGGCGTTCGTTGTTCTATTGCAGGAAAAGACAGGTGTTCTTCCATCCCTCCTGCCCGAAATGCGGGTCCTTGCTTGACCTGTGTTCGGATGACGACCTGCTGATTCGGGTTGGCCTTCAACCCTATTCCACCTCCCTCAAACGGTATCTGTTTTGCCCTCATTGCTACGATACCACGGGAGACTCGGAATTCTATGTACACACAAGAGATGTCTCGGATCCATCAAAAGTAAAGGACCAAAGGGATCTCATCAGAGGATTCGGGCAACTACGGGCCAACCCGGCAAACGAAACGAATAACCCATGCCCTGAATGCCCCAACCGAAACGCATGTTATGGGCCAGGGGATCTTGCTCTTTCAAAAATCGTTTCAATCGGTTTTTACCCTTTTTTCATGTTGCTTCTCAGCGCCCCATCCCTTCATCTGCTCGACTTTTTACCCCTGCTCTCGGGGGTGAGCGTCGAAGATCAAAAGGAAGAATTGAAGGCCAAGGGACAGGTGGGCCGACTGACATGCCTGACGCAATTCGAACGCACATGTTCCGGAAGGACCCTGTTCTTTTTTAAGAAAGACGACCGGTTCTTTCTTGAGGTCCTCTACCTGAAGCTATCACTCTTGGCTGAACTGGCACGGGTTGTCTTTCCAAACCTCGGGAAACTGAGATATCCGGATCTGGGCTTGTCGATTGATCGCTTCTGGGTCAGCGTGGCGGAACAGAATCCCATGCTGCCCTTTTTCTGGAATTTCAGGCTACGGCCTTTTGGCGTCGGATCGGATCGGGTCAAAGGTCCCAGTTTGCCGAAACTGCCTCCCGCCTATGGTCTTTACCAGCTGGGGATCACCTGGTTTTACGTACTCCTTGCCAACAATAGACACCGGGTCCACATGATTTACGAGGGGGTGGCCACAGCGCTTGAGGAGAGGTCTCCTGAAAGGGGCACCCCGATGGTCGGTCCCTTGATTGATGAACCCGGGAGCATTTTCGCGCCCGAAAATATCCTCTGGGATCCGGATCGTTCGGTCTTCAATCCTGACTGGAAGACACTCTGGTCCAATGCCGTCAATTTGGGGTTTTCTTTGCTCGAAAACAGCAAGGGAGACCCCTCAAAATGGCCGGAGGACACCTTTTGGGAAAAACTGGATCGACTCATGACGGACGCAAGAAAAGCCCTGTTCATGCCCGATGCCATCAAGGACGCCCCCCACGAGGAAGTGGATGACGCCATTCACAAAATTCTCGAGAAGATTCACGAAAAATGGCATCAGGCCCCGCAGAAAATCGAACCCGATTCGGAAAAGCAACCCGTCGTCCCCTCCCCTGCAGATTCGGATCTATCGGATGATATGGTCGTCAAAGAGACGGTGATCCTCTCCTCGAAGGAGTTCAGGAAAGAGACGGCAACTCCCGAAAACATCGAAGAAAAGAAGAAAGAGGCCGGCCAGTCGATTTCTCAACGCCTCGAACACGGGCCGATCGAAGAAAATGATCTTCCGAAGACCATTATCGTGTCATCCGATGCCGTTTTCGAGAAGGCCGGGGGAAAGGGCGTTGAGGCAGGAGACACGACCGAGAACGATGTCCCGGAGACCGTTATTTTTTCTCTTGGAAAGGTTAAGGATATACCTGCCGATGCCGAGCGCACCCGATCCGGGGCCGAAGGCGTCCTTGACGGGCCAACGCAAGACGCATCGGCGGAAAAGAAAGGTAACGGTCCTGATGCCGGGCCGGTCGAGACAGAAGAGGACACCGACGCCTTGCCCGAGACCATGATATTCAAACGTGACAAAATCGATAAAGAGCAATAGAAAGATGACTGCTTCCAGTGACATCGACATGTTGGCCGACAGGCTACGCCGGGTCTATTCTTCCCATCCCTCACAAGGAGAGGAGCAGATAGCTGCGCTTCTTGAAAACGAATTTGTGGGAATGACGCCAGATGAAAGGTCCGGGATATTGAGTGCTCTTATGCATAAATTTGCAGGAAAGGACGCCCCGATCTCCGACGAAGTGAGCGTAGATCAGGCCGACCTCGCTCGAATCTTTTCATTTCTGCTGGGGAAAAAAGTCTCGTCGGTGGACCTGTCATCATCTGAACTTTTAAAACGCTTAGCGGACTCGCTCAATACGATCTTCGATTCATTGAATCAGCTCGTCGGGGTGATCAACACAACCTTTCTCGGCCGGCAAAACGGCCTTGAGACAATACGGCAGGTCATCGGATTTCATTTAGAGGGAGAGGGCCAGTCAAACTCCCTGGAAAGTTACCTGGGTCAGATCAGCAAGGCCTTTTTGACGGCTCAGAAGGCCTTTCGATTAGCCGCCGAGACAAAAATTGTTGAAACACTTGATGAAATGAGTCCCGAACGCCTCAAAGGCGCCGTCGACGGGCACTTTAAGTTCGGCCGCTCGCGAAAAGCCGACTCTTTTGAACTCTATGAGGAGAAATACAAGGTCCTGAAAAAATGGATCGAATCCGGACGTTTTATGGAAGAACTCATGAGAGAATTCGAAAAAAATTCACAAAAATTATTTTTAAAATAGGGGAGGTGTTCAATTGAAAAGATATGCGACGCTCATCATTTCGTTATTTTTTGCCCTTGGGCTTTGTTCATGTGCATCCCAACCCCTTGCGCCCCCTGAATTGGCTTACGAGAAAAACGCCGTCAAAATTCACGTAACGGCAGATCCTCAATTGAACCTGAGCGAGGGGAAACCCCACACGCTCCTGGTCTGTGTTTATCAGCTCAGAGACCCGAATGCCTTCAACCAATTTACGGGTGATCAGGATGGGCTCTATCAGTTGCTGGAATGCAAACCCTTCGATGCAAGCGTAGCCGCATCCAAAAAACTTTTTGTCCAGCCGGAAACAGAAATGACATACAACCTGGACCGCGGTCAGGGGGTTCGGTATGTCGGGGTCGTTGCAGGCTACTATCTCCTGGACAAAGATAAGATGGTTCGACTGTATGATATCCCTGTCGTTATGGAAAAAAAGGGATTCTCGGGAACCAAAAAACAGAAGTTGAATATCCTGAAGGTCGATCTCAATCTGGGACCTCAGCGGATTGATTAGTGAATAAATCAAAGATTTCAGAGTGGAGCGCTCAGGCATCAGGGATCAGCTCAATGACTTGTTTCTTAAAGGTTTTTGTCCCGTCAAGGCGGGACTGATTGCTGACAGCGTGAGTCCGGGAATGGTCATTTCCGGATGAACTCTAGGTAGTGTCTGACCGAAAACCAGGATTTTTCGTTCGGGCACCAGGTACGAGGAAGCAACTATGGAGCGACCACTTTTCTGGCATCAAGGCCTTTTTCTGCAACCCCAGCACTTCCAGTTGGCTGACTTGCATTCTCAGTCCTTGCTCACGCCGCTTTACGGTTATCAATATTCCTTCCCATGGGGTATTGGAGGGATGCAAATTCAGGAAGCCGCCCTGGAAAATGGCTCTTTCAATGTCTTGAAGGGCGATTTTCTCTTCCCGGATATGACCTATGTCGTTTTGCCGGACAACGCCGCCATCGAAGCCCGCTCATTTGAAGGGGCCTGGGCGGAAGACGGCCGACCCTTGAACGTCTATATCGGATTGAAAAAATGGAATGATCTTGGTGAAAACGTGACCGTTCTCTCCGAATCGGCAACACTCACCGAAGTTCATACCCGTTTTGTAACCTCGAATGACCCCGAGGAGGTCCGGGACTTTCATCAAAACGGTCCCCCCGCCCAGGTCAA